>JAUTCN010000019.1 GCA_030673965.1 Fusobacterium sp. JB019
GGGGATATAGCTCAGTTTGGGAGAGCGACGCACTTGCACTGCGTAGGTCAGCGGTTCGATCCCGCTTATCTCCACCAAACGTGCCTAGATAGCTCAGTTGGCTAGAGCATACGGTTCATACCCGTACGGTCGATAGTTCGAATCTATTTCTAGGCACCATTTATCGAAATTTAACCATTCTTTTATATAAAAGAATGGTTTTTTTATTGTGTTTATCTTTTTTCATTGATATAATTACTTTATAACTGTATTCACTAAGGAGATAGTCGCTATGTACAAAGATATTAAGTTAAAAAAAGATAAAATTATTTATTTACAAATTTATAATTTTTTAAAATTAAAAATCGAAAACTGTGAATTAAACGGAAAACTTATGCCTATTAGAAAATTAGCAAATTTAATAAACGTTAGCCCTTCTACTATATCTAAAGCTTATACAGAACTTGAATCAAATGGATTCGTTATGAAAAAAGAAGGTAGTGGGGTTTATGTAAATAATAAAAAATATAAAAATATTTTTTTAGAAGATCATATGGAGTCTGAAACATTTAATTATGGAGATTTTAATCCTGATTTTAGTATAGATTTATCCTCTGCTACTCCTAATGAAACTATTTTACCTATGAAAATTCTTAAAAAATCAATTAATGTAGTTTTAGATAGAGATAAAGAAAATGCTTTTTTATACGAAGACCCAAAAGGATATTATTTTTTAAGAAAAACTATTGTGGAAAAATTAAAAAAAGATGATGATATTTATACTAATATAGACAATCTCTATTTAGTATCAGGAGCTCAACAAGGAATTAATTTGTTTTCAAAATCTTTTCTTTCTTCAAAAGATATTGTTGTTGTTGAATCTCCTACATACAAAGGGGCTATTGATACTTTTAAAAAAATCGGATGTAAAATAATATCTGTCCCTATATTTGAAGACGGATACTCTTTAACAGAATTAAAAAAAATACTAAAAAAAAATAAAATTAAACTTTTCTATACTATGACTAATTTTCAAAATCCAACCGGTTTTTCAATGAGTCACAAAAAAAAATTAGAACTATTAAAATTATCAAATAATTTTAATTTTAACATCCTTGAAGATGATAGTCTTTCAGATCTTTACTTTACTGAAAAAAAGCCATTCACTTTAAAAAAATTAGATAAAAACAATAAAGTTATCTATATCAAAAGTTATTCTAAAATTTTTATGCCAGGATTAAAACTAGCCTGTATATCTCTACCGAAAGATATTCACATTTTAAAAAAATTTACTTATAAGGTAATTCATTCTGGATTGAATCAGAGAGCTTTTCAATATTTATTAGAAAATAATTATTGGGATATCCATATGAAAAAAGCTAGGAACTCTTTTAAAAGCAAACAAATACTTATGTATAATAATCTAAAAAAAATAGAAGATATTAATTTTTATAAACCTGAAGGGGGGTTATCTTTCTGGATTAAACTTCCTAATAATATATCTTCAAAAGCAATTTATCTTAAACTTTTATCAAAAAAAATCGGAATCTTACCTGGAATACTTTTTTCTTCTAATTTTGATAATTATATAAGAGTCAGTTTTGCACAATGTAAAACCAAAGATATCAAATCTGCAATTAAAGAATTAAACTCAGTAATAATTTCTTTAAAATAAATCCAAATATCCCATTTACTAAACAACTATAATATTGTATAATAATTAAATAAAATTTTACAGGAGGCTTTATGGCTATAAATTCTATAAAAATGACAATTTCAAAAGAAAATATTTTACATAATATTAGACATCTTGAAAACAAATATAAGCAAAAAATACTGCCTGTAGTAAAAGCAAATGCCTATGGACATAGTGTTGATTTAGTTACAAAAATATTATTTCAAAATCACCATAATGAATTTGCTGTAGCACGCCTTTGTGAAGGACTTGCAATCTTAAAAGACTCTAATTTTAAAAATAAGATTTCGATCCTTGTATTTGAATCAATAGGAAAAAATAATTTAAGTTTAATTCAAAATAATCCAGAACTAATTATGTCTGTAAATACTCTTTCTGAACTCTATGAAACTATTAACTTTGGAATATCACCTTCTCAAATTTCAATCAAAATTGATTTTGGCTTTGGAAGAAATGGAATCTTATTGTCCGAATTAAAAGAATTACAAGATTTTGTTATCACTAAAGATTTAAATTTCAAAGGAATTTATTCTCATCTTTTTTCATGTGACTATGAAGAAGGTATTGAAATTATAAACAAATTCAAAGATATTATCACTCTTTTAGGCAAACATAGATTTGAAATGATTCATTTACAAAATAGTGCTGGAACTGTTCATTTTGGAAATTTAAACTTTACCACTCATTTAAGAGTAGGTATGCTTACTTACGGTCTTCAAGAAGAAGGATTTATTGAAGAAAATTTAAAACAAGTTTTTAAACTTAAAGGACAAATTGCTGGAATTAAAAACGTAGAAAATTCTTCATATCTTGCTTATAATTCTAAGAAAAATTTAAATATAAATAGCTATAAATATATTGCTAAAATTAAAATTGGTTATGGTGATGGATTCTTAAAAATAAACGAAGGTACCACTTGTCTAATCGGCAACAAAGAATATAAAATTTCTTTAGTAACTATGGATAATACCTTTATAGAAGTTGATTCTAAAATTAAAATTGGAGATCCTATTCTTCTTTACCCTAATTTGACTTTAGCAAAACATGAAACAAATTTTAATATTTACGAACTACTTACAGTTCTTAATTCTAGGATAGAAAGAATATTAGTTTAAATTTAAAAAATTTTATTTGACATATTTATCAAAATAGTATATCCTATTACGTATATTAAAAAAATTGGAGGATACAAATGAAAGACTATATTGTTTTAGTAAATAATAATAACGGCAATATGTCCGGATTTGAACTTACTTAATGTTTAATTACATTTTAAGGGCAAATCCATTTTATCTTGTTTAAATTGAGATTTGTACCCTGATTAATTAGTTAATTTAAACCATTTGGGTACTAAACCTAAATGGTTTTTTTATTTTAAATTTTAAAGGAGTGATTTTTATGAAAAAATGCATCATACCACCTGGATACCAAAATAAATTAAGTTTATTTGAAACTGAAATAAGTATAAAAAAAGTTAAAGACTTTTTTCAAAAATCTTTATCTTATGAATTAAACTTAACTAGAATTTCTGCACCTTTATTTGTAAGTGAAGCTTCTGGGCTTAATGATGATTTGAATGGTTATGAAAGAGCTGTTGATTTTGATATTAAAACTGTTCCTGGAAATTTTGCTGTTGTTCATTCATTAGCAAAATGGAAAAGAATGGCATTAAAGAAATATGAATTCCCTATGCATGCTGGACTTTATGCTGACATGAATGCTATCAGAAGAGATGAAGATGAATTAGATCCTTTACATTCTATATATGTTGACCAATGGGATTGGGAACTTATTATAAAAAAAGAAGAAAGAAATGCTGAATTTCTTAAAAAAATAGTTAGAAATATTTTTAGAGCCCTTAAAAAAACTGAAGAACACATCAACAGAGAATACCCTCTTCTTAGCAAAAAATTACCAGAAGAAATAACATTTATAACTTCTCAAGAGTTAGAAAATGCTTATCCTGAACTTACTCCAAAAGAAAGAGAACATGAAATAGCTAAAAAATATAAAGCTGTTTTTATTTCTCAAATAGGAAAAACTTTAGAATCTGGTGAAAAGCATGATGGTAGAGCACCTGACTATGATGATTGGGATTTAAATGGAGATTTACTTGTATGGTATGAACCATTACAACAATCTATAGAACTATCTTCTATGGGAATTAGAGTTAGTGAAGAATCTCTTGATAAACAACTTACTTTAGCAGGAGTTACCGAAAGAAAAGAGCTTCCTTTCCATAAAGCTCTACTTAACAAAGAATTACCTTATACAATAGGTGGAGGAATTGGACAATCTAGAATTTGTTTATTTTTCTTAGAAAAAATTCATATTGGAGAAGTACAAGCTTCTGTTTGGCCAAAAGAAATGATTGAACATTATGAAAAACAAGGAATTAAATTTCTATAATATTTAATTTGTTATTAAACTCAAGAAATAATTATTGTTTATTTCTTGAGTTTTCTTTATACTCTTTATATAATTTATCTAGTTTTAAATTCTCATATTTCCAAAATTCTTTTGACAATCGAATAAAATATTTAGCTGGTTTCGTTAAGTATTTTCCTTTTTTATAACTTATAGATACATCCCAGAAAATAGGATTTTCCATTTCATATATATTTAGTTCATCTAAATTTGAAGCTGCATAATAAAATGGTAAAATAGCAAAACAATTAGAAGATTTTATACCTGTAACTACACTTCTACTATAAGATGTTTCAAATAATATTTTAGGTTTTATTTTAAATTCTTCAAATTTTTTATCTGTCATTTCTCTTGTTACTGTTCCTTTTTCTATAAAAACAAACTCCATATTTTTCAACCTTGAAAGGCTAATCTTTTCATCTATACCCAGCTTTAATTTATCAATATAAACATTTTTTTTACTGCAGACTATAACAAATTTTTCCTCATAAAGAGAAATATAATTATCCTCTTTTTTTTGACTATTATTTAAAGTCATAAAACCTAAATCTAATTTATTATCCAATATCATCTTTTGTTGTTCTACAACACTCAAATCCAAAGGTATTATATTTAAATTAGGATATTTTTTCTTTAATTTATCTAAAATTGATACAAATAAATATATACCTCTATCCGCTAAAAGACCTATTGAAATTTCTCCTTTATAATCATTCAAATAATCTGAAATCCTATTATAGGTGTCTTTCTTTATATCTAATATTTTTTTTGCATTCTTTATATATATTTCTCCAACTTTTGTTAATGTACAATTAGTCCTAGACCTTAAAAATAATTGAGTCCCAATTTCTTTTTCTAATTTTAAAAGTTGTTGATTTAAAGCTGATTGAGAAATATATAATTTTTTAGCTGCTCTACTTATATTTCTTTCATTTGCTATTTCTACAATATATTCTAATTGTTTTAATTCCATACTTCCCCCTATTTTTTTAATTACATTTAAATTATATCAAAATCTTTAAAGCTTATCTATAAGAAAAATTAAGATATATCTAAATAAAAAGAAGTTTACTTAATACTTTTAATACTATATAATTTTAATATTATAATTTATATTTTGGAGGAAAACATGAAAAAAGTTTATTATTTTGGAATAATTTCAATAATTTTATTTTATATGTTAAAATTAAAATTCACACTAGGAATTATAGTTCTTTTAACTTACTTATTTTTTGTTTTACTATCTCTATTTAAAGGAATATCATTAAATGAAATTATTGAAATATCTTTTAAATATAGTTGTAAATCAAAAGTTGTTTTATTTGTCTTTATTTTCGTAGGAGCTTTAACCTCTAGTTGGATAGCTTCAGGAACTATCCCCGGAATAGTCTATTATGGAATTAATTTTATCAATCCTAAAATTTTTATATTATTTTCATTTTTAATAAGCTGTTTTGTTTCATTCTTTTTAGGAAGTTCCTTTGGAGCTGCTAGTACAATAGGAGTTGCACTTATGGCTATTGCTAGAAGCGGTAATTTAAATCCTAATATTGTAGGAGCTACTATTTTATCTGGAATATATTTTGGAGATAGATGGTCTCCTCTCTCTTCTAGCTGTAATTTAGTTGCCTCATTAACTTCTATTAACCTTTATGATAACCTAAAGAATATGATCAAATCTATGATTTTTCCTTTTTTTATTACATGTATTGCATACTATTTTCTGTCACAAAACTTTGTTTTAAATACTGCTGAAAGTCAATTATCAAATTTTATATTCAATGCATATAACTTAAGTTCTTTAACTATTTTTATCCCTATTATTTCTATCATTATTTTTTCATTGTTTAAAATTAATGTTAAAATTTCTATGGGAGTAAGTATTTTTTTAGCTTCCTGTGTAGCTTTTTTTATTCAACAAGAATCTTTAAAAAATATTATAAATTATCTTATCTTTGGATTTAATAAATTTAATGGAACTCCTTTGGAAAAAATTATAAAAGGAGGAGGAATTATTTCTATGATTAAAGCTGGATTTTTAATTATTATTTCCTGTTCTCTTATCGGAATGTTCGAGCAATTGAAAATTATGCATTTTATTAAATCTAAAATAAATAATATAGACTCTCGTTCTAAATTGTTTTCTTATTCTACTCTTATAAGTTTTATAACTAGTATGATTGGAGCTAACCAAACTATAGCAATTATAATGACAGAACAAATAATGGAAGAAATTTATGATAACAAACAAGTTAAACGACTTGAATTTGCAAAAGATTTAGAAAATACTGCTGTTGTTTTAGCCCCTGTTATCCCCTGGAATATAGCTTGTTATGTCCCTTGTACTATGTTAGGAATCAGTAGTATTAAATTTATTCCCTTTGCTTTTTACTTATGGTTATTACCACTTTCAAGCTTTATATTTTATAAATATATCTCAAAAGAAAAAATATAATATAAAAGCAAAGGAGCATTTAATAATGCTCCTTTGCTTTACAAAAAAATTAAGTAGCTTTAAACATTGCGGGCGAGACAATGAAAGCTACTTAAGTAGGGAGTATGGGGTTGTAAAAAATCTTTTCCTTACAATGTAATTATAGCACATTCTTTTATAATTTCAACTCCTTTTTTTAAAAAAACAATACTGATTTCTATTTTTGTCCATTAAATTGTACTGTTTCAAATCAAAGCATTCAAAGCAAAAGCGATTTGTTTTTTAAAAATATTTATATTTTTTTAAATTTAATTTGATTTTTTTATAAATAAAAAGTAAAATATTAGTTGATTTTAATTAAAAAGGAGAAAAAAATGAAAGAGTTTATTTTATTTGTTTATTTTATTATTGTTATTTTTATCGGAATCAGTTCCTTTCGAAAAATTAAAAATAATAAAGATTTTTTTATTGCTGGAAAAAATGCAGGAGTTCTACAAGTATCAGGTAGCTTACTTGCTTCTATATTGGGAAGTTCTGCTATAATCGGAAGTGTTAATTTTGCTTTTATTAAAGGTTGGGCTGGTTCTTGGTTACTTTTATGTGCTGCTCTTGGTATGACTTTGCTATACCCACTTATTAATTATATTAAAGATTTCAAAGGATTTAATCTACCTGAAATGTTAGGGAACTTTTATGGAAATAATGTAAAACAATTAGCTTCTCTTCTTATTCCTATAGCTTGGACAGGAATAGTTGCTTCTCAAATTATGGGAGCTGCTAAAATTATATCTATATTAACAAAATTTGATTATACACATGGAGTTATTATTAGTGGATTTGTTTTTATAGTTTATACTATTCTTGGTGGCCAATTATCAATTATTAAAACCGATTTTATTCAATTTCTATTTATTATTTTAGGAATCGTTACTACTTATATATATATATCACCATATCCTATAACTATTAATCCTTTACCTATGATAAATACAAATTTTACTCCCATGGATATTCTAGTAATGATTCTATCTTATTCAACAACATTTATAGTTGGTCCTGATATTTATTCAAGATTATTTTGTGCTAAAGATGATAAAGTTATGAAAAAATCTATAATAATAACTGTATTAGTTCTTTTACCTCTTGCTTATATTTTAACTAGAATAGGAATTTATGGACAAGAAATATTTTCAAATACTGATGTAGCAAGTAACTCAATATTATTACTAATAGCAAAAACTAAGTTACCTAATATTGTTTCTGTAACCCTTTATTTTGCTTTATTATCAGCTGTAATATCTTCAGCTGATACAACATTACTAACAGCTTCTTCATTATTTACTCAAGTATTTACCAAAGATCTTCACAATCAAAAGTCTATTTTTTTCACAAGAATATTAACAGTTATTTTTGGTATATTTTCTATATTAATTGCTATTAAAATGAAATATATCCTCTCTACGCTTTTATCTGCTTTAGCTATTTATTCTGGAGCTTTCATAATTCCTACTTTTGCAGGTCTGTTTGGATTTAGAGCAAAAGAAAAAGTTGTTATTTTAGCTATTTTAACTGGAGGGATTATTGCTTTAATTGGAAAAAAATATGGCGGAGATATTGGAAATTATATATCTATTTCAGCTTTCTTTATTAATGCTTTAATTCTTTATATTGGAAAAAAGCTAACTAATTAATTTATTACTTTACTATTATCTTTTTTTAATATATAATGTGATAATAATTTTTTTATGGAGGGATTTTTATGCGATATTTTGGAACTATGAAAAATAACAATGGTATGCTTGAAATAGGAGGAATTTCTGTTAAAAAATTGGCACAGAAATATAAAACACCTCTGTATATAATAGATCAACAATTAGTTGAAAACAATATTTTAAATTATAAAAATAATTTTAAAAGTAATTTATTTGATACTGAGATAGTTTATGCCTCTAAAGCTTTTTTATCAAAAGGTATCTGTCAATTGCTAAATAAATATAACCTTAGTCTTGATGCAGTTTCTGCAGGAGAACTTTATACTATTAAAGCTAGTAACTTTCCTATGAATAAAGTACATATGCATGGTAACAATAAAACTATAGAGGAACTTAATATGTGTGTAGATTATAATATTGGAAGTGTTATTTTAGACAGTATAGAAGAAATTAATCTTCTTGGAAATATTTGTAGGGCAAAAAATAAAACTATGGATGTTATGCTTAGATTAAATATTGGAATAGATGCCCATACTCATGAATATATAAAAACTTCTAAACATTCTTCTAAATTTGGAGAATCTATTTTTGATAATAAGATATTTGATACTATAAAAAAAATATCTGATAATGAGCATTTAAATTTACTTGGATTCCATTGTCATATAGGATCTCAAATTTTCGACACTAAAGCTTTTCTTGAAGGAATTGAAGTCATGATTAAATTTTTAAAAAAAGCTTCTAAAACTTTAAACATCAATATTCCTGAAATAAATTTAGGTGGAGGCTTTGGAGTTTACTATACTGAAGAAGATACTGAAATAGATATTGAAAAATTTATGAAAGAAATGATTGAACATATTGAAAAAATTTCAAAAGAAGAAAAAGTCACTTTAGATAAAGTAACTATAGAACCTGGAAGAAGTATCATCGGAAATGCTGGTAGTACACTATATTCAGTAGGTCACACCAAAGAAACTTTCAGCGGTCTTAAATATGTTTTTATAGATGGTGGTATGAGTGATAATATACGTCCTGCTCTTTATCAAGCAAAGTACGAAGCTGTTATTGCTAATAAACTAAATGATCCTTTAAGTGAAACTGTGACTATTGCTGGAAAGTGTTGTGAATCTGGGGATTTAATAATCAAAAATTGTGCTTTAGCTAAAACTGATTATAATGATTTAATTTTAGTTGCTACAACAGGGGCTTATGGTTATTCTATGTCTAATAATTATAATAAACTTTCTAGACCTGCTGTTATTTTTGTTAAAGACTCAAAATCACAATTATCTATTAAAAGAGAAACTTTTGAAGATTTAATTAAAAATGATATTCCTTTAGAAACTTTATAAAGTTTCTAAAGGAATAAAAAAAAGAATATCCTTTTGGATATTCTTTTTTATTTAATTATTTTGCTTTAGTATAGCTTCCTTCAGATCCAAAAACATCAACTATTTTAGTTTTATAGTATGCTTTCATTTCTTCTTTTGCTGGTCCTAAATATTTTCTTAAATCAAATTGTCCTGGATTTTCATGCATTGCTTTTCTAACTCCAGCTGTAAATGCTAATCTTCCATCAGTATCTACATTAATTTTTGCTACTGCTGATTTTGTAGCTTTTCTTAATTCAGAATCAGGAATACCCATTGCATCTTTGATAGTTCCACCAAATTCTTTTATCATTTGAACATATTTTGCAGGAACTGCTGAAGATCCATGTAAAACGATAGGGAATCCTTGGATTCTTCTTTCACATTCTTCTAATATGTCTAATCTTAATTTAGGATCATCACCTGGTTTGAATTTATGAGCTCCATGAGAAGTTCCTATAGCTATTGCTAATGAATCTACTCCTGTTTTCCCTACAAACTCTTCTACTTCATCAGGATTTGTATATATATGCTCTTCTGCTTCTACTTCATCTTCTATTCCAGCAAGAACACCTAATTCAGCTTCTACTGTTACATCAAAATCATGAGCATAATCTACTACTTTTTTAGCTTCTTCTATATTTTTTTCAAAAGGTAAAGATGATCCATCTATCATTACTGATGAGAATCCATTATCAATACAGAATTTAGCAACTTCAAAACTTGGACCATGATCTAAGTGTAGAGCTACTGGAATGTCTGATCCTACCATTTTAACATAATCAACCGCTGCTTTAGCCATCATAGCTACATAAGTAATCCCCATATATTCCATAGCTCCTTTAGAACATTGTAATATAACTGGTGAACCCATTTCAGCACATGCTTCAACTATTGCTTGAGCTTGTTCCATATTATTAAAGTTAAATGCTGGTACTGCATACCCGTTTTCGTTTGCTTTTGCAAACATTTCTTTTGTGTTTTTAAGACCTAAGTCTTTGTAATTGTATGACATTATATTCCTCCTTGAATAATTATTACCTATATAATTTTATCAAATGTCACAAATAAAATCAAACTTTAATTGTCCTTTAAATCAATTCGTATCAAAATATACCTTAAAAATGATTTAAATTTTAACCTTCTTCTAAAAACTACTACCACTTCTGGAACTAATCTAATTACATTTTCTATAACTCTTCTATATCTTCCTAATTTTCTCATTAAAAATCCTGTATCTTTAACAACCCAAGATATCATCATAAGATTTATTATTCTTAAAAAAGTTACTAAAAAGTTCATAACTCCATCTTTAGTTATATATATATTAAATAATTTAAGTATAACTTCTCCATTTTGATGAGAAATAATATGAATTATAAAAGTAATTGTATAAATGTAAATTAAAAATTTTAATCTTTTTAAATCCCTTATTAAATTTTTATTTAAAACAATATTTAAAATCACTTCGACAATAAATATTGTTAAAACTACCTTCAAATTTTCAACAAATATAGTGCTTATAAATAAAAGTAATAAAAAGCTATTTAACAACTTTTATTCCGTTCATATAAGGTACTAAAGCATCTGGAACTATAAAAGAACCGTCTTCTTGTTGATAATTTTCCATTATAGCTACTAATGTTCTTCCTACTGCAAGTCCTGATCCATTTAAAGTATGAACAAATTCACTTTTAGTGCTTCCTGTTGGTCTGTATTTTAATCCCATTCTTCTAGCTTGGAAATCTTCACAGTTTGAACAAGAAGATATTTCTCTATATTTATGTTGAGAAGGTAACCATACTTCAAGATCATAAGTTTTAGCAGCTCCAAAACCAATGTCTCCTGTACATAAAGTTATAACTCTATAAGGAAGTTCTAATCTTTTTAAAACATCTTCAGCATTAACTACCATTTTTTCTAATTCATCATAAGAATTTTCTGGAGTTGATAATTTAACCATTTCTACTTTATTAAATTGATGAACTCTTATTATTCCTTTTACATCTCTTCCATATGATCCTGCTTCTCTTCTAAAACATGGAGAGTAAGCTGTATAATATTTAGGTAAATCTTTTTCATCTAAAATTTCTTTTCTATGAATATTAGTCATTGTTATTTCAGAAGTTGAGATTAAGAACATATCATCATCTGTTCTGTACATATCATCTTCAAATTTTGGAAGTTGACCAGTTCCTTCGCAAATTTCTCTATTTACAATAAATGGAGTAATATGCTCTGTATATCCTTGTTCATCTACATGCATATCAAGCATTAAACTTACTAAAGCTCTTTCTAATCTTGCTGCTAACCCTCTATATAAAGCAAACCTAGATCCTGAAAGTTTTGCCCCTCTTTCAAAATCTAAAATATTTAAATCTTCTCCTATTTCCCAGTGAGCTTTTGGTTCAAAATCAAACTCTCTCGGAGTTCCCCATCTTCTAACTTCTATATTTTGATCTTCATCTGCTCCAACTGGTACAGATTCATGATATTTATTTGGTACTGTCATTTGAATATATTTTATCTTCTCATCTACTTCAGATAATTTTCCATCTAATTCTTTTATTTTTTTAGATACTTCTCCCATAGTTTTAATTAATTCACTAGCATCTTCTTTAGCTTTTTTTAATTTTGCTATCTCCATAGATTCTTTATTTCTTCTATTTTTTAAAGTTTCAACTTCTGTTAATAATTTTCTTCTCTCTTCATCAAGCGCTATAAACTCATCTAAAGTAAGATTACTATTTCTATTTTTTAGCATCTCCTCTAATTTTTCTTTATTTTCACGCATAAATTTTAAATCTAACATAATTTCCCCCTTTATTATTTAACCATTCCAAATTTTTTAATTTCTAATTCTTCTATTTTTATGCCACATAATTTCAATATTGAGTTTGGAGACATACTTTCTAAAACTAAAATTAGTTTTTCTCCTTCAACTTTATATTCCTTAATTCTTGGCTTTAAATTTTTAGATGTTATTTTTCCACGCTTTTCTTTAGTTAATATAATCTCATCTTGAGATATAAATTCAATAAATTTGTTAATGGAGGAGCCAAGTCCTGCTATTTCAAATTTCATATCTTTATAATCTTGAACAATTGAACTTTTCCCATCTATATCAATTACTTTAATAAACTCAAAACCTAATAACTCTTTACTATTTAATTTATCTAGTAACTCTTGATTGGTCATGTCCTCTTTTAACTCTATATCCATAGGTTCGTTAAAAGCTTCTGTTCCTAAAGAAATTGGATTCCCTAAAGAGATCTTTGGTCTTGGATGAAATCCTTGACTATATTTTATTGGAACACCACTTCTTCTTAGAAGTCTATCCATAACTCTCAAAAGGTCTAAATGAGAAATATATTTCATTTCATCATACTTATTAAAAAATAATCTTTTTTTCATATTTCCCTCTTCTCTTCTTTTTGATATCATATATTGTACCACGGAAATGAATATAATTAAATAGGTATATTTAAAAAAAATAGGCTATTTTTAGCCTATTTTCATTTTTATAAATTTTATTTTATTTTTCTTTAAAAATAATTATTTTTTTAATTTTTTCTCTATTTGTTTTATCTTTTTTATCATCTCTGGTAATTTTTTTAAACTAGCTCTAATTCTCATATCTTCTTTTAAACCAACTATAGGAAAACCTGCTAAAACTTTATTTTCTTCTTTAACATTTCCTGTAACTGCTGATCTTGCTGCAAACATATTATTTTTTCCTATTTTTATATGTCCACCAATACCAACTTGTCCTCCCATAGTAACATTTTCTCCAACTTCTGTACTTCCTGCTATTCCTGTTTGAGAAGCTGATAAGAAATTTTCTCCTAAGATAACATTATGTCCAACTTGTACTAAATTATCTAATTTTGAATATTTTTTTATTATTGTATCTCCTATTGTTCCTCTATCAATAGTTGTATTTGACCCTATCTCAACATCATCTTCTAATACTACTCTTCCTATTTGCTCTATTTTCATATTATTACCATTAACTTTTACAAATCCAAATCCATCTCCACCTATTATTGCTCCACTTTGAATTATATTTCTTTCTCCTAACTCACAAAACTCTCTTATTGTTACATTTGGATATATTATAGAATTTTTTCCTATTTTAACTCCTTCACATATTGTTACATTTGGATATATTATAGTATTTTCTCCTATTTCTACATCATGTCCTATATAAGCATTAGGTGCTATTTCTACATTAGAACCTATTTTAGATGAAGCTTCTATTAATTTATTAAACTTTTTTCTAGGCCTTTTAAAAAAATTTAATAATAATGGCATTAACTCTCTTGGATTTTTCTTAGTAATTAAAAAAGTTTTTCCTAAATTTTCTGGCAACTCAATATCTGGAACTATTATTACTTTTGCTTTTATTTCTGCTATTTTATGAATAAATTTTTCATCTGCTGCAAATGTTAACTCATCTTCTTTTGATTGAAAAAAGGGAGAAAGACCTTTTACTAAAAGACTTTTATCTCCCTTAATTTCACAATTAAGAAGATTTGCAACATCAGTTATTTTATAACTCATGTTATCCTCCTATGTATAATTTATTTGTTTTTTTCCATTTCTGCTAAAACTTCTTTAGTGACATCTTTTCCACCAAATTTTACAGCTCCAGCTTCTAAAATATAATCTAATTTCTTATTTTTAGCAACTTTTGAAATTGCCTTATTCATAACATTTTCAACCTCTGCTACTTTTTCATTTCTTTCTTTAGCCATTTTATTTTTAGAATCTTTTACAAATTTTTCAAGCATTTTTACTTTATCATTAAATATTTTTTTATCTTTTTCTGTAGCCTTATCACCTTTAGAATTCAACTCTATTTGTAATTTTTTTAATTCTACTTGTTTTTGTTTTAAAGTATTATCTAATGTTGCTCCTTCTTTTTGTAAATTTTGATCTATTAATTTTGTTTTAGAATATTTGTAAAATAATTCTTGAGAATTTACAACTCCTATTTCTAACGCTAGAGCAGATGTTGACATAACAACTGTCATTGCTAATAATGCTAATTTTTTCATGTTATCCTCCTATGTAGTTTTATATTTAAAATGATTGTCCCATATTAAAGTAGAACTGCATTCCACTTGCTTCATCATCGCCAATTGGCCATCCAAAATCAAATCTTAATGGACCCATTGGAGTATTTACTCTAAGACCTACACCTGCTGTATATGCTATCTTATCTGGCATTTGTGCATCTCTTTTATAACCTTGATCTATTCCTTTATAATCCCAAGCTCTTCCTGCATCTATAAATATAACTCCTCCTAAAACATCATTAAATTGAGTTCTATTCTCTAAATTAACTGTAAATTTCCTAGTTCCTCTAAATTCTCCACCATCATATCCTCTAAGAGTGCTACTTCCTCCAACCCAATATCTTTGAGATTCTTTTGTATCATCTGATTGTATTCCAAAAACAGCTCTATATGCAAATATATTATTTTTCGTAAATCCTCTATGATATTTTCTAGCTTCTAAAGTTGTGTTTGTAAAATAACTTGATTCTTCTCCTGAAGCATATCCTAGTTCTACTTGCCATTTATAGAATTCTCCTTTAGTTGGATTAAAATAACTATTTCTAGTATCATAAGAAATAGAAGGATAAATACTATATAAATTATATTTATCATCATAATATTTTATATGACTACCATCTGAAGCAATTCCAAATTCTTTACTTGGACTTGTCTCTACCATTTCAAATTTAGTTCCTAAATTTATTCTTACATTTTTAGTAAGCCCTTTTCCAACATTAGCACTGATTCCGTAAGTGTCTATTTCATTAAAAGCTTCGCTGTCTCCATTTTCATAATCGTTTTTATAAATACTCCATCCCCAAGAAATTCTATCTGTATCTTTTATCCATGGATCTGAAAAGTTTATAGAAAAACTACTATAATTTTCATCTGATTTTTCATAAGATAATGAAGCTCTTTGACCTTTTCCTTTCCAGTTATTTTCTTCTAAAGATAAAGTTCCCATAAGTCCTAATTCAGAACCATACGAAATTGCTCCTTGAATTCTTGCAGTTCTATCTTCTTCAACCAATAAAACAATTTCTTTACTATCTATAGAATTTACAACATCTCTCACTTCATATTTAACACTTTTTATAAAACCTAGTCTCATTAAATTCTCTGAAGTTCTATTATATTCATTTATATTAAAAACTTTTCCTTTTTCTATTTCTATTTCTCTTTCAATTAAATAATCTTTAGTTTTTAGTATTGTATCTTTTGCTTCTCTTCTTTGTCCCTTTTGTTTTGTTACCATTTTTTGAAATTTAACATCTTTAACTAAACCTTCTTTAAGAAAAATATTAAGTTCTGATTTTTTATTTAATGACATATCTTGAACCCTTGCAAGAACATATCCATCTTGACTATATTTTTTTATTATAGCTTCTCTATCTTTTCTTAAAATATTATAATTTAATATTGTTTTAGTTTTAGTTTCTATTAATTCTTTAATTTCTTCTGTCTTATATACTGTATTTCCTATTATATTTACTTTTTTTATTATAGGATTTTCAGTAAAATAAAAATCAATAACTATTCCACCATTAACTTCTTCTATGTCAGGAGTTATTTGTCTAAAATATCCTGACTCAACTAATTTTCTATACCCTTCTTTTAATTTATTATTAGAGTAATATCCTCCAATTTCTAAAGGGATTAACTTTGCTAATTTTTTAGTCGGAGTTTCATAATTTCCATAAAAGTTTATTTCTTTTATTATAACTGATTTATTTATGTTTTCTCTATCTGAAACTGGTACTATCCCTTTTTTTCTTAAAATTTCTTTAACATCTTTTTTTTCTTTAATATCAACTACTAATCTTATCCCCTCATTATAATACTTGGGGTAAAGCTTAACAGTTTCTATATAATCTAATTCTTTTAAAGTTTTGTAATCTTTTACCATTTTTTCTGTAGAAAATTTATTTCCTTTTTTAGAAATCATTTTAGATAATATTGTTATTTTAGGTATTTCTCTAACATTGTTTATTGTTATTTTTTCAATTTTATAATCCTGACTTTTTATATTTTTATCTGCTCCATATGCAAACATCATCATTATAAAACTCAGAACAATCACAAACTTTTTTCTCATTAAATCCCTCCATTAAAAATCAAATTTTTTCTCAAATTTTAATTCAATATAATAGTTAATTTCTCGCCTCTTTACTTCTACATCATCTCTTAATTTTTGTGCACCAACTCCCCATGAAATATTTTTATTTATCTTATTATATACATTTACGTCATAATTTACAAGTCCATAAGATTCCCTTGATTTTTCACTGTTAGAATCTCCCATAAAATTAAATTTCACTTTTCCAAATATCTTTTCTTTATATAAAGGCATCTGTGCTTCTAAATAAGCTCCATATAAAGTTTCTTCCTTTTCTTTATTATTTTTATTTTGCTCTGCTATAATATTAGAAGAAACTCTTAGTTTAGGTAACCTAAAGACTTCTTTAAATATTTCAACTATTGGGTTTACAACTATATCTGAAATCTGACCTCCTAATATATTAGTTAATAATAAATGTGCATTTCCATATCTATTTTCATCAAGTTCCTCTCCGTTTAATAGACTATCCAAAGTATTTACAGAAGTTGTATCTCCACTTCTTATTTTAAATGTTAAATTTTTACTTAATCCACTTAAAGATATTTCAAAAATCTTAGAATTTATTATGGAACTGGTAACTAAGACTACATTTGGATTTAAATCTGGAATATATTCATTTCTATTATTAAAAAGTATTAAAGCTTTGTCTATAGTAAATTCGTTTCCATTTAAAAGAAATCCACCATCTTTGATGTTAGTTTCTCCTAAAAAGTTTAATTTTTTTAAATTTCCTTGTAAAAGCCCTTGACCAAATATTTTACCTCTTAAATTTGAAATATAGGAAGTTGTCTCTTTTACATTTAAATCTATACCATTATCAATATTAAAACCAATGTTAATTTTTAAATCTTCAGAAAAATAATCTTTAGATTTTAAAGTTTCATTCTTAGATTTTTCTATAATAATATTATTCATTAATTTTTCTTTTATAAAATTTTTAATCCAAGTTATTAAACTTAAATCTTTTTTTAAAATATTTTTTATTTCTCCATTATTTATAGTTACATTCCCTATTATTCTATTTTTTAAAAATTGCATTCTAGTATTAAAATTCAAATCAAAATAATCATCAAAAGAATAAGAAATATTTCTTCCATCTAAAATCAAATTATATAATATATTATTTGAATCTAAATCTAATCCTTTACCTAAAGAATCTTTTTTTAAAATGTTTCCTTTTATATTAACGGTTCCACCATTTAATATCCCTAAAAATTTATTAATAATTAATTTATTTTTTTCTATCTTTATAGCACCTGATAAATTAGATAAATAAAGCTTATATTTTTCTAAAGCTAAGCCAAATTTATCAACAACAATATTCCCTAATGCCCCATCATTAAATAACTTTAAATCAATTTTTCCTATTCCTTTAATATCGTTAATCCCATATTCATTGAAAATAATATTGAAAAAATCTAAATCCACCCCTAAACTTTTTAAATTCATTTCATAGTTTTTATTTTGTAAATTGTAATTTCCCTCCATATTAATTTTACCATTTTTATAATTTATAAGAAATTCTTTTAATTTAAGATCCTTATTATCTCCCAATATTAATATCTTAACATTATCTATTTTATTTTCTTTGTACTTTATTTTATCACTTAAAGCAAAAAGTTCATAATTTATTTTATCAAAAGAACCTTTTATATTTCCTTTTATATTTAAATCTCCTGTTAAATTTGAACTAGTTATAACTTCCTGAATATTTAACTTTTGATTAGGAAGTTCTATTTCTAAATTATTTTCTCCTAAATCAACATACCCTTTAGAATATATTATATTTTTTCTATCGCTATCCTTTAGAGTTATTTCTGATAATTTTATTTTTTTATTCTTAAAATCTCCTTGAAAATATATCAAAGGAATATTTTTACTTTTATATTGCATTTGGCTTAAAGTTCCTCTAAATTTTCCGAATATATTTTTTTTATTAATATTTCCCGTCAACTTTCCTATTAATTTTCCTTTGCTTCCTGTAATATTTTTAATAAGATCTGATTCAAAAATATCAATATCATAACTTCCTATTTCTTTTTCTAAATAATACTTAAAGTTTAAAACATTATTATTAATTTTAAAATCATCTGAAAAAACAGTTTTATTTAAATAGCTAATTTGTCCTGAAAAATTTAAAGGAATATTATCTTTTATATAGATTTCCCCTTTATCTATTTTAATTTCACTATATAAATTATCTTTTTTCCCATAAATTTTTCCATAAATATTTTCAATATTATAACTATAATTTTTAAAATCAATAAATTTCTCATCTAAATTTTTTAAATTAAATTTAAAATCAGACAATGTGCTTTTAATATTATAATTTCCACTTAAATTTAAATATCTATTATTTAAATTTAATATATTTATTTCATTATCAAAATAACTTAAACTCGATTTTAATCCTCGAAACATATAATCTTTTATCTTTACAGTATTTATTTGACCGTCAAATAATATCTTTACTTTATCTTTTTTAGATATTTTTAGTTCTCCAAAAATACCTTGAATATTTAATTTATTCTTTTCATCCTTATAATCAATTTTTTTTAAGTCAATGTTTGCTAAGTGATTATTTTTACTGCCTCTAATCTCACCTTTTAAATCTATATTAACTAATTTTTCTTTTATCTCTAGAGTTAGATTATGTAGTTTAAAATTAAAATTATACAAAAAATTTTTTAAATTTAACTTACCTTTTATTTCGCCTTTTTTTTCTTCTTTAAGTTTTATTTTACCATTAAACTCTACCTCTTCGTCATTATTTTTTTTCATATTCAAAACAATATTTTTATCTTCTAATTTAGCATTAAAAAATCCTTTTAAACTTAATATTTTTTTATCTCTCAAACTATATTTAAACTTAAAATTATTATCTTGATTCAAATCTAATATTTTATTTTTATAATCATAATTTCCTTTTAAGTAAAATAATTTAGAATTTAATTTAAAATTAATTCCATCTCTTACTAATTTAAAATCAAAACCTAAGTTTATATCTGAAAATATTTTTTTAGGATCTTTTATCGTAAATTTTAATTGACCTAATTTATTCTTATATTTTAAATCGGTCACTATCTCTTTACTAATTTTATTTTTAGGAATATCCAATGTTACTGTTGATTTAAGATTTTTTAGTTTAAATTCTTCATCTTCATATATAAAATTACCATGTATATTATCTATTTTAACTTTATTTTTTTCTATTCCTTTTGGACTATAAAAAAATATATCTACCTTTAGTTTATCTTTATATTTTAAATTAACATCAACTTCTCCAAAATATATTTTGTTTAATTTTAAATTTAAATCATTTAAATATTTATATGATGATGCTGTATCATAGGACAAATCTTTAAATTTAAAATTAATATCTGTTCCTTCTTTTTTACTATATTCTAAATTAAATAAACCTTTCTCTTTATCTCCTAATAAATAATCTCCATCTATTTTTATTTTTTCGCCTAAAAATTTTAAATCTAAATTTACATTTGAAATTGGAAGAAAAATATCACTATATCTTGCTTTTCCATCACTAAGTTTTCCCTTTCCAAAATATCCTTCTGGATTTATTCTAAAATCTATATTCAAATTTCCTGATATATTAGTTATTTCTCCTTTACTGTCATAAGCATATTGAAATATTGATTGATTAATTTTAATATTTTTAGCTATAATATTAAAATCATATCTTTTTTTTAATGTATTAAAATTTAAACTATATTTTTCTTCTCCATTATTTCCTGTAGCATTAATATCTATAGAATATCCTTTAAAAAACTCTATAGTTGAATCTACATTTTTTGCCCTCATTTTAATTTCTTTTGTATAGCTCTTATCAATATATAAAACATCTGCATCTGAAATATTGATTTTTTTTAAAATAGGATTATAAGTATTTTTTTTCTCTTCTTTTTTTAATTTTTTGTCTGATGAATTTATTTTTACAAAAATATGAGCAAAATTATAATAATTATCCTTTCTTATAAAGATAACTTTAGGTTTATAAACATTTATATTTTCTATTTTAAAATTATCATATTCTATTTCAACTTTTGGAATTTCTCCTGCTTTTATATTATCATAGTCATATAAATCTACATTTTTCAAACTTATTTTACCTTTTCTATAATCGCTTCCTTTTTCAAAAACTAATTTTTCTATCTTTATATTCCCTCTTGTAAATAATTTAAAAGCATAACTAACAAATAACTCAGTTTTATAAATAGAAAGATAAAATATAAAAGAAATAAAAAAAAGAGGGAGAATTACAAACAATGTTTTTCTATGTTTTTTCATATAATTAATCATTGTACTCATCTCCTTCTTTTTTCTTTTTATAATGGTCTCTTTGCAGGAATCCCTGTTTTACGTGGATATTTTTTATTTGTTTTCTCTTTTTTTATTATTTCTAATATTACTCTTGGTTCTAATGAATAAGGCAACTCTTCTATAAAACTATTTTCTAAACTTGATTTTAAAATAGTTAAGGCATTAGAACTACTATTTTCTTCTTTTGTTCCTATCATTTTTTGGGGTAAAAATTTTCCTTGTACCTTTAAAAAAGGAATAATATATTCTAAAATTATATTTAATTTTGAAACCCCTCTACAAAATCCAAGATCATAAGTTTCTCTATTCTTAGAATTTATAAACTCTTCTGCTCTGATACTAATCGCTTCAACATTTTCAATTTTTAATTCTTCTTTTACTTGATTTAAAAACTTAATTTTTTTCCCTACAGAATCAATTAAAGTAAAATGTATTTTAGGATTACAAATTGCCAGAACCATACCTGGAAACCCTGCCCCTGTTCCTATATCTATTGCCTTTCCTGATTTTAAATTGAAATGTTTCATTAATAAGAGAGAATCTAAAAAATGTTTTTCAATTATTCCTTTCTCATCTCTTATTGCTGTTAAATTTGTATGAGAATTATATTCCATTAATAATTTAAGAAACTTCATTAAATTATCTACTTTTTCTTCCGATATTTCAATTCCTATTTTTTTTATTCCTTCTATTAAATATTTTTCCATTAATTTTTTCCTCTCATTTTTAAATATATAAGTAAAACTTGAATATCTGCTGGTGAAACTCCTGATATTCTAGAGGCTTGTCCTATATTTAAAGGTCTTATCCTTTTTAGTTTTTCCTTTGCTTCTCTTGGGATATTCCCTAAAGAATCATAATCCATATCTTCTGGTATTTTTTTATCTTCTAAATTTTTATGTTTTTGTATATTTTTCATAGAACGTTCAATATATCCTGAATATTTAACTTGTATTTCAATTTGATATTCTATATCTTCTAAATAATTTTCTAAATTAAATTCTTTTATTAATTCACTTACATATACAACATCTTTATAAGTTACTGCTGGTCTTCTTAAAAATTCAAATAATGTTATACCATTATTAATTGGCTTTTCATTATATTTCATTAAAATTTCATTAACTCTAGGATTGCTACTACCAATATATTGTTTTTTTAATTTTTCAATAACTTCTTTTACTTTTTCTTCTTTAAAACAAACTCTTTTATATTCCTCTTCTTCAACTAATCCTATTTCATACCCTAATTTAGTTAATCTTAAGTCCGCATTATCTTCTCTTAAAATTAATCTATACTCACTTCTTGCAGTAAACATTCTATAAGGTTCATCTGTACCTTTTGATACTATATCATCAATTAATGTCCCTATATATGAATCTGCTCTATCTAGTATAATGGAATCTTTCCCTTGGATTTTTCTAGCTGCATTTATTCCCGCCATAATTCCTTGAGCTGCCGCTTCTTCATAACCTGATGTTCCATTTATTTGACCAGCAGTATATAAATTCTTTATTTTTTTACTTTCTAAAGAATAAGTTATTTCCTCAGTATCTACATAATCATATTCAATTGCATAAGCATATCTCATTATTCTTGCATTTTCTAATGCAGGGATAGCCTTCATAACTTCATATTGAACCTCTGCAGGTAATGAATTAGAAAGTCCGCTCACATAAATCTCATTTGTATCATACCCTTCTTTTTCTAAAAAAAGATGATGTTGAGTTTTTTCAGGATATTTAAATATTTTATCTTCTACAGAAGGACAATATCTAGGTCCTGTTCCCTGTATAGTTCCATTATATAAAGGTGACCTATCTTTATTTTTTCTAATTATTTCATGAGCTTTCTCATTTGTATGAAGAAGATGACAAGAAATTTGTTTTCTTTTAGATAATTCTTCATAAGACGAATGTGTGGAGAATCTTAATTGACTTTTATCTCCTGGTTGTTCTTCTGTTTTAGAAAAATCTATTGTTCTTTCATCTACTCTAGCAGGAGTTCCTGTTTTGAATCTTCCTAACTTTATTCCTAATTTATCTAATGCGCATGGCAACTCTTCTGAAGATAATTCTCCCATTCTTCCACCGCTAAAATGGCTCTCACCTATATGAATAAGCCCTCTCATAAATGTTCCTGTTGCTATTATAACTGCTTTAGAAGAATATTCCACTCCTTCTTTTGTCTTAACACCTGTTACCTTTCCATCTTTCACTATAAGATCTGTTACTATTCCTTGTATAGTTTCCAAATTTTCTGTATTTTCAAGTGTCTTTTTCATTTCAATTGTATATCTAGGTTTATCTGCTTGAGCTCTCAAAGATCTTACAGCTGGACCCTTTTTAGTGTTTAATACTCTTATTTGTATGAATGTTTTGTCTATATTTCTTCCTATTTCTCCACCTAAAGCATCAATTTCTTTTATCAAATGTGATTTAGCAGGTCCTCCTAAAGATGGATTACATGACATGTACCCTATTCTATCTAAACTTATAGTAAAAATTGCTGTTTTTAAGCCCATTCTAGCTGGAGCTAAAGCTGCTTCACATCCCGCATGACCAGCACCTATTACTATAACATCAAAATCTAACATTTTTTCCTCCTAATCTTCTTTAAATTCTTTTTTTATTAATCCGTTTAATTTATTTGCTGTTTTTGAATCTGTTACTACAATCAATATATCATCTTTTTCTAATTTAGTATTAGCTGTGGGATTAGGAATTAATTTACCTGTTATCTTTTTTATTCCAACTATATTCACATTATAATTTTTTCTAATATTAGCTTCTAAGATAGTTTTTTCCCAAAATACTGAAGGTGCCTTTATTTCTGCTAATAAAAAATCTTGAGAAAATCTTAAATGTTCTATCATATTAGGCTCCATTGCTATAAGAGCTGTTCTTTTCCCCATATATTCTTCAGGATATATTACTTGATCTGCCCCAACTTTCTCTAAAAGTTTTCTATGTTTTTTGCTTGATGCTTTAGCAATTAATTTTTTAACCCCTAATTCTTTTAAATTAAGCGTTATCATTATACTCGGTTCAATTGCTCCAACACAAACAAAAACTATATCAAAATTTTTAACTCCTATTTTTTTTAATTGTATCTCATCTGTAGCATCTAAAATAACTGCATTTTCAGCATAATTAGAATTCACTATTTCTTGAACTTCAGTTTCTTTAGAATCTATTCCTAAAACTTCTTCTCCTGCTTCGTATAAAGTTTTTAAAACACTACTCCCAAAACTTCCCAACCCTATTACTAAATATTGCTTCATTTATTCCTCCCAATTATATTCTATCCTACAATAATATTTTCTTTTGGGAAACTTATTTTTTCAATTTTATTAGTTCCACCAAAAGCAATTGCAAATGTCATAGGACCTAATCTTCCTATAAACATAGTTATAATTATTAATAATCTAGATACTGTCCCTAAATCTGATGTTACTCCTAAAGTCAGCCCCACAGTTCCAAAAGCTGAAACTACTTCAAAAATTGCTTGATTAAATGTTATATTTTCTATAGATAAAATTATTAAAGTTATTGTTAAAATATACGCTATTGCTAAAACTAAAATAGTTATAGCTCTGTTTAATATCTCCCATCCTATTCTTCTATTAAATATAGAAATCTTTTCTTTTTTTCTAATTACTCCTATAACATAAAAAATTATTACTCCCATTGTTGTCGTTTTAATTCCTCCACCAGTCGATCCTGGAGAAGCTCCTACAAACATCAACATACAAAACATTAATATAGAAGATTCTGTTAAATTTCCAATTGGTACAGTATTAAATCCTGCTGTCCTAGTAGTTACGCTTTGAAAAAAAGAAGCTAATATTTTTTGACCTAAAGGCATATTTCCAATTGTTCCGTTATTTCTATACTCAAAAACAAAGAAAAAAAACATACCTATAACAGTTAAAATAGTTGTAATTGTTACTGCAACTTTAGAAGTTAAATCTAATTTATTCCTTTTGTATCTTACAGAATATACTATAGAATTTATTACTGCAAATCCAATTCCACCTATAATTATTAAATAAGCCACTGTCATATTTATTAAAAAATCTGAAGAGTAACCTTCTAATCCATTAGTAAACAAACTAAAACCTGCATTACAAAAAGCTGAAATACTATGAAATATTCCAAAATAAACAGCTGTTTTCAAAGGCATTTCTTTTAAAAATCCAATTGTCAAAAATATTGCTCCAATAATTTCTATTGAAAAAACAGTTAGAATAACTTTCCTTAAAAAACCAATAATTCCGCCATTATCTTCTACATTTCTCTCTTCTTTTAATAATTCTCTTTCCTCATAAGTTATCTTTTTTCCTATAAGCATAAAAATAAATGAAGAAAAAGTCATTATTCCTAGCCCTCCAAGTTGGATAAATATAAGTAAAACCATTTGTCCAAAATTAGTTAATTCTTTACTTACATCTATAACAGATAAACCTGTCACACAAATTGCTGAAGCTATTGTAAATAGAGCTGTTATAAAACCTAGCCCCTGGCTACTTGTTGTTGCCACTGGTAACATTAAAATTAATGTTCCAACAATTATAGCTATCATAAATCCCATTATTAATTTTTGAGAAAGAGAAAATTTTATAAAAAAATTAAATTTTTTCATTTTTTCCTCCAATATTATTTCTTTTATTACTCTTACTATTTTACTTTATTTTACACTAGCTTTCAAGTTTTTTAATCTTTAAATAAAAATACCGCTAACAATTTATGTCAGCGGTAAAAATAACTTTTATACTACTATTTTCTAATTCCTAATTGAGCAATTAAACTTCTATATTCATTGATATCTTTTGAAGCTAAGTAGTTTAATAATCTTTTTCTGTGTCCTACCTTTTTAAGTAATCCTAATCTTGAATGGTAATCTTTTTTGTGAACTTTTAAATGCTCTGTTAAATGTTTGATTTCCTCTGTTAATATAGCTACTTGTACTCTAGTAGAACCAGTATCTTTTTCATTTTTTCCAAATTCTTTAGTTATTTCTAATTTTGATCTCATTTAGCCTTCCTCCTAATTTTATTATTTAACCCACGAAATAGGAGGCCAATCCCACATCCTAGGATAAATTCATATAATTGTAACATACATCATTTAATTTGTAAAGATTTATTCTTCTTCTTTTTCTGTTTCTTCTTTTTCTTCTACTTCTTCTTGTTTAATTTCCTTTTCTTTAACTAATAGTAAAGGAGGTAATTCTTCCCCTCTCATAAGAGCTTCAAACTCAGTTCTCATAACTGTTTCTCTTTCACATAACGCATGAGCTAAGGCATCCAATTTTTCTCTATTATCTACTAAAGCTTGTACTGTCTCTGCATAAGTTTCTTTTACAAGTCTTATAATTTCTTCATCAACTTCTTTACCCGTTACATCACTATAATACTTTTGTTGGAACATATCCCCTTCATTTGTTCCATCTAATAAAATTGGTCCAAATTTTTCGTTCATACCATATCTTGTTACTATTCCCTGAGCTATACTAGTAGCAACTTTAATATCTTGGCTTGCTCCTGTATTTACTTCTCCAGATACTAATTCATCTGCAGCTCTTCCCCCATAACACATTTTCATTTTATTAATAAACCATTTTTTAGAATAATAATATCTGTCCTCATTAGGTAGTGCCATTGTATATCCACCTGCCATACCTCTAGGTATTATTGTTACTTTATGAACAGGATCTGTATCATTCATATATAAATAATTTATCACTGCATGTCCAGCTTCATGATAAGCTGTTTTTAGTTTTTCTTTTTCAGAAACTACTTTTGATCTTTTTTCTGAACCCATTTCAACTTTTTCAGAAGCCTCTTCCAAGTCAGCCATATTTATTTCTTCTCTACCTTGTCTTGCTGCTAAAATTGCTGCTTCATTTAATATATTTGCAAGATCTGCTCCTACTAAACCTACTGTTTTTCTCGCTAACGTTTGAAAGTCTACATCATCTGCAAATTTTTTATTTTTAGCATGTACTTCTAAAATCGCTTTTCTTCCTTTTATATCCGGAGCGTCTACAACAACCTGTCTATCAAATCTTCCTGGTCTTCTTAGAGCTCTGTCCAAAACATCTGGTCTATTTGTTGCTGCCAAAACTATAATAGTTTCTCCAGTTCCAAACCCATCCATTTCAACTAAAAGTTGATTTAAAGTTTGTTCTCTTTCATCATTTCCTCCGCCTTGACCAGAACCTCTTTTTCTTCCAACAGCATCTATCTCATCAATAAATACTATACATGGAGCTGATTTTCTAGCTTTAGCAAATAAATCTCTTACTCTTGATGCTCCAACACCAACAAACATTTCTACAAATTCTGATCCTGACATACTAAAGAATGGAACTTTAGCTTCTCCTGCTACTGCTTTAGCAAGTAAAGTTTTTCCTGTACCTGGATTTCCTAATAATAATACTCCTTTTGGAATTTTAGCACCTAAATTTTTAAATTTCTCAGGTTCTTTTAAAAATTCTACAACTTCTTGAAGTTCTTGCTTAGCTTCATCAATTCCTGCAACATCTGCAAAAGTTACATCAGATATTTCTTCTCCATTTTCTTTTGCTTTTGATTTTCCCATATTAAATATTTGAGGTCCTCCGCCTCCCTTGTTCATCTTATTTAGCATGAAGAACCAAACTCCTATAAGAAGTAACATAGGGAACCACGAAGCAAGTAAATTTAATATAAATGGTAATTCTTCAGGTGGTGTTGATTTTATTACAACACTACTATTCTCTAATGTTTTAACTAAATTAGCATCTTGTCCTAATCTATTTGTTATCATTCTAGTTTTATAAACTTTTAATTCTTCTCCCTCTCCAATTCTTCCATAAACAAAACCATCTTTTTCTTCAACTGATTTTATCTCTTGATTTTTTGAAAGATCAATAAATTCACTATATGATACATTTTTGGCAGGTGTTTTCTCCATATCTGACATCATGTTTGGTAAAGAAAGTAACACTGTTATAATAAAAATTAACATTATCAATCCTTTAAAACTTAACTTGCTTTTTTTCATATTTAATTTTGAATTCATTCCTGAATAAAGTTTATCTTTTAATTCGTTCTTTCTTTCTTCTAACTGTTTTTCAATTTCTTTTTCTTTCTTAGGATCCTTCTTTTTTTCTTCTTTTTCAGAATCTTCTGATTCTTTTTCAGTATTTTCTTCTAAATTAGCTTCTTTTAATTCTTCGTCACCTTTAGAACTTTCTTTTTCCTCTATAGTATCATCTTTAACTTCATTTTCAATTTCCAATTTTTCTTTATTCTTCTCCTCAGAAATCGAACTTTTAAGATTTTTATCTTTATCTTCTAGCATTCTTTCCTCCTTACATTTAGCACAACTGTTCCCTTTTTATCTCTTGAGATAAATTTTTCACTCTTTTTTATATTCCCTATACATACTATTTCATCTTTACATAAAATTATAGGCAAACTTTCTCTTTTAGATTTAGGTACTTTTGAATTTATCATTATATCTTTAACCTTTTTTGGATTTTCTAATCCTTTTAACTTAATCCTATCACCAGGTTTTCTAATTCTAATTAAAAGATCTTCTCCTTCTTTTAAAGTTGTTAAAAAATCAGTCTCATTTAATTTTATTTTATTTTCTATGTTAAAAGTCGATATAATATAATCTCCAAAAATTACCTCACCAGGAATTTTAAGTGTAGTAGTTTCTAATTCTTTTTCTTTTATTTTGTTCTGTACTATTGTTATTCTATCATACTCTTTTAATAGAGTATAGTCTTTATCCAATTTTATTTTTTTACTTCCCGTAGTTTTCAATAATTTAAATATATTTTCTATTTTGCTTCTTGAAGTTTGGATATTATTTAAATTTAAAAATTTATTTATAACTTTCTTTTGAATGTAAGGATTTTCATTGAAAATCTTTTGCCAATTTAATTTGTTCACATCAATATAATCATTATAATCAATTTCAATTGTACTATTAATTTCTTTTATTTCTTTCATTAAATTAAAAATTTTATCTTTAAATTTAGGATTATACCTTTTTTCTATAAAAGGTATTAAATCTAATCTTATAGAGTTTCTTGTATATTCATTTTCAAAATTAGTATGATCCAGCATATATTCTATACTATTTTGATCCAAATATTCTAAAATATCCTTTTTATATATTTCATTCATAGGCCTTATAAATTTATCTCTAACTTCTGCTATCCCCTCTAACCCTTCTAGAGAAGAACCTCTCATCATTCTAAATAAAAAAGTTTCTACTTGATCGTCTAAATTATGAGCTAAAGCCACTTTATTTCCATTTATTTTTTCTAAAACCTCATCAAAAAATGAATATCTGATTTCTCTACCAGCTTCTTCTAATGTTATTTTCTTTTCTTTAGATAGATTTTCCATACTTTTTTTTCTTACAAATACTGGAATATTATTCTTTTCTCCTATTTTTTTCACATGATTCTCATCCCTTAATGCAAACTCTCCTCTATATAAATGATTTATATGAGCTAAAGCTAATGTTAAGTTGTATTTGCTTCTAATTTTTAAAAAAACTTCTAATAAAAAAATAGAATCTGGTCCTCCTGAACACCCTAAAACTATCCTATCATTTTGCTTTACTAATTTTTCTATTTCTATTCTTCTTATAACTTTATCTATTACATTCATTATTAACTCCTAATTATACAATAAAATAAGTTGTTTTTTTCTTTTTATAATTAAATAAAATATCTATTTTATCCACTTTTAAAGTATCTATATCAAAATTAAATCTTTCTATTTCTGTTTTTTTATAAGCTTCTCTTGAAGTTTTAAAATCCATTTTTTCAACTTCGTTCTTATATTTTTCTTTGTTTTTATATGAGTTAAGCCACTCTGGATAATAACCAGGTTTTTTAATCATTAAATAATCAAATTTTAAATATTCCAAAAATTCATCTTTTTTAGGAAAATCTTTCATGTTATAAAAATCTACAAAATAATTAAATATTGCCACTTCTTTATGCGCTATATCTAAATATCCATTATTTTTATAATACCTTCCTATTTCTTCAAAAAATTTAAATGGACTTTTATAAAAATTAGATATTACAAACTCTAAAGATTTTAAAAACTTTTGAGAGTTATAATAATAATCAAGAACTTCTTCTAAGTCTTTTAATTTACAAACATCCTCATAAGATAAAAATTTGTTATATAAAAATTCATAAGGAGGATAATCTATATATTTATAACCATATTCCTCTACTTTAGTTTCCATTTCTGTTCCACTTAGAATTTTCAAAAAACCTAGTTGAATCATTTCACATTTTGTTTTATAAACATAATTAAAGGACTTCCCAAAAGTTTCATAATCCTCATAAGGAAGACCCGCTATTAGATCTAAATGTAAATGTATCGTCTTATTTATTTCTGTAACATTATGAAATAATTTTTGTAAATCATTTTTTCTATTTATTGATTTCATTGTATCATAATTTATTGTTTGAACTCCTATTTCAAATTGAAAAAATTCTCTAGGTACTTTTTTTAAAAATTCAAGAACCTCATCGTCAAAAATATTTGCATTTATTTCAAAATGAAAGACAATATCCTCTCTATAATTTTCAAGTAAAAATCTCCATATTTCTAAATATCTTTTTTTATTTAAATTAAAAGTTCTATCCACAAATTTAACTAATTTAGTCCCAATATCTATAAATTTTTTCAAATCTTTTTTAGTTCTTTCTAAAGAAAAGAATCTAACACTTTTATCTATTGAAGACATACAATAAGAACAATTAAAAGGACATCCTCTTGCAGATTCATAATAAACTATTTTATGTATATCTCCTAATTCTTCATCTGTATACGGAAAAGGAACTATATCTAAGTTATCTATTAGTCTTTGATAACCATTAAATTTTATTTTGTTATTTTCTCTATAATAAATTCCTAGTTGATTTTCATCTTTATTCAAATAAGATAAAATTGTTATTTCTCCCTCTCCTATCATTATTCCATCAATAAATTCATTACTTTCCATTATTTCTTTAGGAATATAGCTAACTTCTGGTCCCCCAAATAATATATTACTATCCTTTAATATTTTTTTTAATTCTTTTGCTATTTTTAAAACCATTTCAACATTCCAAATATAAACTGAAAAGAATATATTTTTTGGCTTTTTTTCAACTATATCTCTTATGATTTTATTTATATTATTGTTTATTGTATTTTCATATATATCTATTTCATAATTACTATTCTCTAGTACAAATTTCTTTAAATATCTAATTGCTAAATTTGTATGAACATATTTACTATTTATTCCAACCAAAATATTATCCAATATTATCACCTATTTCTTTTTATTTTTTCTCTGAAATTCTAAATGTTCCCCATATGTTTTACTAAAATAATGAGCTCCATCACCTTTAGCTACAAAAAATAAATAATTAGTTTTAGAAGGATTATAAGCTGCATCAATAGAAATTTTATCTGGATTTCCTATTGGTGCAGGAGGAAGTCCCTTATTAACATAAGTATTATAAGGTGACTCTACCTTTAAATCTTTGTAAAAAATCCTTTTTTTCTTATAATTAAACACATAATTAACTGTAGCATCTGAAGATAATGTCATTCCTTTTTTCAACCTATTATAAAAAACTGAAGCTATTAATTTTTTATCTTTTTCAACTTGAGCTTCTCTTTCTATTATAGAAGCTAATATTAACTTTTGATAAAATTCTTCTTTATCTGAATATTTTTCAGGAGGAAACTTTTTTAAAAATTCATCTAATATTGTTTTTATTATTTCTTTTTCGCTAACATGTTCTGGAAAATAGTAAGTATTTGGATAAAAATATCCTTCAAAATTATTTTTAGGAGTTATATAAGGAAAATCTATATTTTCCAATTCCTTAATGAACTTATTTTTATCTATTTTTTGCTCTTTTTCTAATTTTTCTATTATCTCATTAACAGTTAATCCTTCTTGAATTGTAAATTTGAAAATTTTATCTTTTCCTTTTTGTAACATTTCTACTATTTCTTTTATAGAGTAACTTCCATTTAGTTCATAGTATCCTGCTTTTATATCCTTACCATTATTACATAATTTTAAATATACCTTAAAATAAAATACCCTTGAAGGTTTTAATTTTTTAATTGTTTTTATTACTGAATCACCTTTTTTTATTTCTAAAACTTGATTATATTGAATCTTTCTTTCTACTTGATAAGTTATAAAAGCCATTCCTAAAATAATAAAAATAAAAAAGATAGAAATTATCCTTTTTAATTTATTTAGAATTCCAATCATAAATCCTCCGTATATAAGAACTGCTCTCTATTAATAGTTATCTATTAAATTGAGAGCAGTTATCATTAAATTATTTTTTTCTGTTATTATCTCTTCTTCTTGGTCTTTCGTTTCTTTCTGATCCTGAATTTGATCTTTTTCTTACTTTAGCTTTTTCTACTAAAGGTTTTCTTCCTTTTCTTCTTTTTGCAAATATTTCTAAAATTTGTTCTGCTTCAGCAAAAGGAACATTCATAAATGAAAAGTTTTCATAAACTTCAACATTTTTTATTTTAGCGCTAGATACTCTTGATTCTTTAACTATTAAATCCACTATTTTTTTAGGTGTCATTTTATCTTCTTTTCCTAAAGCAATAAATAATCTAGTTTTTCCTGTGTTATCTACTGTCGCCTCTTGAATTTCATTATAATTTGAACTATCTAAAACATCTTCATAATTTAATTTTAGTACTGCTGCTAGAACTTCTTCAGGAGTTCCTTCTTTTAACAATTCTAAAGCCATATCTTTAAAGTCAGCCATTTCATTTTCTTTTAAATTTCCTATAACATTTTCTTTTATTCTATGTTTTCTAGATACAATTACATCTTTAATTCCTGGTAATTTTTCTTTTCTTATTTCTGTTTTAGTAACTCTTTTAATTTGAAGTAATCTTTTATATTCTGAAGGTGTTATAAAAGTAATTGCAGTTCCTTCTTTTCCTGCTCTTCCTGTTCTTCCTATTCTATGAACATAACTTTCTGCTTCTTGAGGAACTGAATAATTCACTACATGTGTTAAATCATTAACGTCTATTCCTCTAGCCGCAACATCTGTAGCAACTAATATTGTTATATTTTTCTTTTTAAATCTTTTTAATGTTTTTTCTCTGTAGTTTTGAGTTATATCTCCATGAAGTTCTCCAGCATCATAACCTCTATCATTTAATTTCCCTGTAACTTCATTTACATCATTCTTTGTTCTACAAAATACTATTCCATAAAACTCAGATTCTAAATCAATTATTCTGCATAGTGCTTCAAATTTATCTTTTTGTTTTACTTCAAAATATATTTGATCTGTCAAGTTTGTTGTTAATTCCTTCGCTTTAACTTTTAAAACTTCATAATCTTTTCTCATATGCTTTTCAGCTATTTTTAAAATTTCTTTTGGCATTGTAGCTGAGAAAAACAACATTCTTTTTTCTGGTTTAGTATAACTTAAAATTTGCTCTATATCGTCTATAAATCCCATATTAAGCATTTCATCTGCCTCATCAAGAATAAAATAATCAATACTATCTAATTTTAATATCTTTCTTTTTATAAGATCGATTACTCTTCCAGGAGTACCTACAACTATATCTACACCTTTTCTTATTTGTCTTATTTGTTGATCAATTGCTTGCCCACCATATACTGGTAAAACTTTAACTTTTCTTCCTATCGCAAAAGAATTTGTTTCTTCTGCAACTTGAATAGCTAGTTCTCTAGTTGGAGCAAGTATTATGGCTCTAACTGCTCCATTACTTTTTTCTATTTGTTCTAGTATTGGTAATGCAAAAGCAGCTGTTTTCCCTGTTCCTGTTTGAGCCTGACCTATAACATCCTTTTCTCCCTTTAATAATACTGGTATAGTTAATGCTTGTATCGGGCTAGGTTCTTCGAACCCCTTTTTTGATAAAGCTTTAATTGTCTTATCTCCCAATCCAAGCTCTCTAAATTTTTCTAATTTGTTCATTCGTCACTTCCTTAAATATATTTTAATTTTTTATTCACAGTTTAGTCTTTAACTTAATAAGTATATCATATATCATACAAAATGTATATTATTTTTAACAATACAATTAATATAAAAAGTAAAGCAACCAATAAAAATATTGATTGCTCATAAATCTTACACTAACTTTTTTTTAATTCTATTTTAGTTATTAAAAGCCTCTTCTCTTTCTTGTTCTATTTCTTCTGAGGATTTAGGCATTGCCTCTCCCAATCTCATTCCACCATTTTTAGTAACTAAAAAATCTCCTTCATATCTCATTCCACCAAAATCCATATATTTTTCTAGCTCTAAATAATTTATATTTTCTAAAAATTTATTTTCATTTCTCCATTTTTTTATCAATTCTGGGATAAAATATATTCCAGGTTCTACAGTAAAAACAAACCCATCTTCTAATTCTCTACCCAATCTTAAAGAAGATAATCCAAATTGTTCACTTTTTGCTTGTCCATTATATCCCACAATTACCTCTCCAAAATTTTCCATATCATGAACATCTAATCCCATCATATGTCCTAAACCATGAGGCATAAATAAAGCATGTACTCCTTTTAAAACTATCTCATCCACTGCTCCTTTTAAAATTTTCATGTCTTTTAACCCTTTGGCTAGCACCCTAGAAACTTCCAAATGAACTTCTTTATATGTTATTCCCGGAGCAATTAATTCTTCTGCTCTATTAAACATTTTTATTAAAATATTATAAACTTCTTTTTGTCTTTCATTAAATTTTCCAGATACAGGAATTGTTGTTGTCATATCTCCACAATATCCATTATTCAATCTTGCTCCTGCATCTATTAATAATAAATCTCCTTCTCTCAATGTGTTTTCATAAGAATTATTATGTAAAATTTGACCATTTTTAGTGCATATACTTGGAAAAGACAATAAACAATTTTTACTTTTTGCTATATTTTCTAATAATGCAGCAACTTCATATTCTTTCATTCCTGGTTTAACTTTCCTCATTGCCTCTAAATGCATTTTTCTTGTTATATTAACTGCTTTTTCTATTTCTTTAACTTCCTCTGGAGATTTTAAATTCCTTTGTTTTGCTACAGCATAACAAAGTTCCTCAGAAGCATATGTGTTTATTGTTTTAGCTGTTACTCCAAAACATTCTCCTATTTCTATTTTTATTGATGGATTATATATAGGTACAAACCTTACTGGTAATCTTTTATCTAAAGTAGCTTGTATATAATTGGATAAATAACTAAGGGGTCTCAGATTTTCAATCCCAACTTCTTCACACTGATCTTTTAATTTTTCTTGAGGTCCCATCCAAATAACATCTTCCATTGTTATTTCATCTCCAAAAATATATTCCTCATCATTATCTATATCTATAATTCCAAAAAGATTTTCTCTATTTAAACCAAAATAATATAAAAAAGTAGAATCTTGTATAAATCTAAAATTATTATCTTTAAAATTCATAGGTAAAAGCGTATTCCCACAAATTAATATCAATCCCTTTTCAAATTCTTGTTTTAATGCCATTCTTCTTTTTTCATAAGTATCTCTTGAAAACATAATTTCACCTCTTCAGTCTTTATTTTATAATAAATTATATTATTTAAATAAAGAAAAATCAATTTTTTTAATTTTTTTTAATTTTTTTTAATTTTTTTATTGACATAATTTCTAAAATCTAGTATACTTATATTCGTTGAAACAACAAATGCCTGGGTGGCGGAACAGGTAGACGCACGGGACTTAAAATCCCGTGGTATCTTGATACCGTGCCGGTTCGATTCCGGCCCTAGGCACCATTTAAAAATATTTAAGGAGATTTTATTCTCCTTTTTTTTATATTTATATATAGGAGGATTTATGTTTTTGGAAAAAATTGGAATTATTGGAGCTTTGGATGCTGAAATAGATATTTTGCTTAGCTCTATGAAAAATAAAAAAGAAATAAAAATAGGTAGAACTATTTTTTATGAAGGACAACTTTCTGAGAAAAATGTAGTTATTTTTAAATGTGGTGTTGGAAAAGTTAATGCTGCTATTGGAGCTAATACTGCTATTTTAAAATTTAATGTTTCTAAAATTATTTTTACAGGAATAGCTGGAGCAATAGATAACTCTCTTAACATTTTAGATTTAGTTATTTCTACTGACTTAGTTCAACATGATTTTGATCTTACTGGTTTTGGATGTCCTTTAGGACTAATCGATGGAGAAAAATCTATAAAATTTAAAGCTGATGAAAAATTAGTTACAACTGCTAAAAATTCTGCCATTAAAATTTTAGGAAAAAACAAAGTTTTCCTTGGAACTATTGCCACTGGTGATCAATTTGTAGCTAATAAAAAACAAGTTAATTTTATTGGAGAAACTTTTGGAGCTAAAGCAACTGAGATGGAAGGAGCTGCTGTGGCACAAGTTTCTCTTAACTATAATATTCCTTTTGTTGTATTAAGAGCTATGTCTGATAAAGCTGATGGCTCTGCTCATATGGATTATAATGAATTTAAACCTGTTGCTGCTGATCATTCTGCTAAAATTGTTATTGATATGCTTAAACATATATAAACATACTTTTTAAAAAACTAGAGTCTTAAAATAAAGCTCTAGTTTTTTTTATTTTCTTAAATGTAATACTTATTGAAAAGTAACATTAATGATGATAGAATAATACTATATATTTTTTAGGAGGGACAATTTGAAAGGAATAATACTAGCAGGAGGATCTGGAACTAGACTTTATCCATTAACAATGGTAACTTCTAAGCAGCTTTTACCTGTATATGATAAGCCCATGATTTTTTATCCTTTATCTACACTTATGTTAGCTGGAATAAAGGATATTTTAATAATATCAACACCTCAAGATTTACCTAATTTTAAAAAACTATTAGGTGATGGATCTAGTTATGGAATAAATTTAAGTTACGCTGAGCAACCTAGCCCTGATGGTCTTGCCCAAGCTTTCCTAATAGGAGAAAATTTTATTAAAGGAGATTCTTGTGCAATGATACTTGGAGATAATATTTTTTACGGAGCAGGACTTAGTAATCACTTAAAAAAAGCAAGCTCAAATAAAAATGGAGCTACAATCTTTGGATATTATGTAAATGATCCCGAAAGATTTGGAATTGTTGAATTTGATAAAAATGGAAAAGCTATATCAATAGAGGAAAAACCAGAAAATCCTAAATCTAATTATTGTGTTACAGGTTTATACTTTTATGATAATAGAGTTGTTGAATTTGCTAAAAAGGTTAAACCTTCTAAAAGAGGAGAACTTGAAATTACTGATTTAAATAAAATGTATTTAGAAGATAATTCTCTTAATGTGGTTACTTTAGGAAGAGGATATGCATGGCTTGATACAGGAACTGTAGATTCTTTATCTGATGCTAGTGAATTTGTTAAAGTTATTGAAAATAGACAGGGTATTCAAATATCTGCTCTTGAAGAAATCGCCTATACTAATAATTGGATAACAAAGGATGAACTGTTAACTGCAGCTAATCTTTATGGAAAATCTACTTATGGACAATATTTAAAAAAAGTTGCTTTAGGAAAAATCAAATATTAATCTACGGAGGAAAGCTTAAATGAAAGTTATAAAAACTAATATAGAAGATCTTTTTATTATAGAGCCTAAAGTTTTTGGAGATAATAGAGGATGGTTTATGGAATCATGGTCGCAAAAGAAAATGGAAGAAGCAGGACTTCATTATAATTTTGTTCAAGATAATCATTCATTTTCATCTGTCAAAGGAACTCTTAGAGGACTTCATTTCCAAAAAGGAAAACATTCACAAGCTAAACTTGTAAGGTGCTCTAAAGGAGCTGTTTTAGATGTGGCTGTTGATTTAAGAGAAGGTTCTCCAACATATAAAAAATGGTTCAGTGTAGAACTTTCTGCTGAAAACAAAAAACAATTTTTAATCCCTAGAGGATTTGCTCATGGTTTTTTAACTTTAACTGATGAAGTTGAATTTCTTTATAAAGCAGATAATTACTATAATTACGAATCAGACAGAAATATAATTTGGAATGATGAAGAAATTAATGTGAATTGGGAAATAGAAGAACCCATTCTTTCTGAAAAAGATGCAAAGGCTCCAAAACTTTGTGATTCTGATGTGAATTTCATATACAACAAAATAAAATAAAGGGAGAATATTTATGAAAATAATTGTAACTGGTGGAGCAGGATTTATAGGTGGAAATTTTGTTCACTATATGTTAAACAAATATAATGATTATAAAATAATATGCTTAGATAAACTAACTTATGCTGGAAATCTAGCCACTTTAAAAAATGTTATGAACAATTCTAATTTTAAATTTATACAAGGGGATATTGCAGACAGAAATTTTATTTATAATCTTTTTGAAAAAGAAAAACCAGATATGATTGTAAATTTTGCTGCAGAAAGTCATGTGGATAGATCTATTGAAGATCCTGAAATTTTCTTAAAAACTAATATTTTAGGAACAGGAGTTTTACTTGATGCTTGTAAAAAATACGGAATAGAAAGATATCATCAAGTTTCAACTGATGAGGTTTACGGAGATTTACCTTTAGATAGACCTGATTTATTTTTCACAGAAGAAACACCAATACATACTTCAAGTCCCTATTCAGCTTCAAAAGCTTCAGCAGATTTATTGGTACAATCATACTATAGAACTTTTAAAATTCCTGTAACAATTTCAAGATGTTCTAATAACTATGGACCTTATCATTTTCCAGAAAAATTAATTCCATTAATGATTGCAAATGCTTTAAATGATAAAGAATTACCTGTGTATGGAAAAGGTGAAAATGTAAGAGACTGGCTTTATGTTGAAGATCATTGTAGAGCTATAGATATGATAATTCATAATGGAAAAATTGGTGAAGTTTATAATATTGGTGGTCATAACGAAAGAACAAATTTAGAAGTTGTTAAAACAATTATAAATACTTTAGGAAAATCTGAATCTTTAATTAAATATGTAACAGATAGACCAGGTCATGATATGAGATATGCCATAGATCCTACAAAAATAAAAAATGAATTAGGTTGGGAGCCCCTTACACTATTTGACGAAGGAATACAAAAAACTATTAAATGGTATTTAGACAATACTCCTTGGTGGAAAAATATAATCAATGGAGAATACAAAAATTATTATAAGAAAATGTATGAATAAATGCTGAATAAAATATATTAGGAGGTATTATTATGATTGGAGCTTTTTTTGATATTGATGGTACAATTTATAGAAACTCACTTTTAACTGAACATTTTAAAAAAATGATTAAATATGAACTTTTAGACTATAAAATTTATGATGAGAACGTTAAAAAGACTTATACTTTATGGTCTGAAAGGATGGGAGACTATGATAACTATCTTTTAGATTTGACTAAAGTATATGTTGAAGCTATTAAAGGATTTTCTGTTAAAGATAATGATTTTATTTCAGATCAAGTTATGAAATTAAAAGGAAATAGAGTATATAAATATACAAGAGATCGAATTAAATGGCATAAAGAACAAGGACATAAAGTTATTTTTATATCTGGAAGTCCTGATTTTTTAGTTAAACGTATGGCTGAAAAATGGAAAGCTGATGATTATTGTGGATCTACTTATTTTGTAAAAAATGGAGTTTTTTCAGGAGAAATTGGCCCTATGTGGGATTCTGTTCACAAAATTCAAGCTTTGAATAAATTTTGTGATCAATATGATATTGATTTAAATAAAAGTTTTGCTTATGGAGATACATCAGGAGATTACACTATGCTAAACTCTGTTGGAAATCCTATAACTATCAACCCCTCTAAAGAATTCTTTAAGCAATTAAAAGCTGATAAAAAATTGTCTAAAATAACGCAAATTATTGTAGAAAGAAAAGATGTTATTTATAAATTAGATTTAAATACAGAAATTATAGATTAAATATCTAGGAGGATAATTATGAATGAGTTTAAATTTTTAAAACCAACTAAAATGATCCATCCAAATAATGGAATGACTTTAGAATTTTTAAATAAACAAGATGCTATTGCTGCTTTAATTATTTCAAATGACGGAAAAAAAGGTTATTTTGTAAGTCAATTTAGACCTGGTACCAACAATATTTCAACTGAAGTAGTAGCTGGACTAATTGATCCTGGAGAGATTCCTAAAGATGCTCTTTATCGAGAGGTTGAAGAAGAAAGTGGCTTTTATAAAGAAGACTATGAAATTATTTTTCAAGACAATAAACCTCTAGCTATTTCCCCAGGCTATACCACTGAAAAACTAAACCTTTATATTTTAAAAATAAAAGATAATAATATAAAACAAAAGCCTTTAAATTTAGACGAAGATGAAGAATTAGTAGGAGAATGGCTAGATTTAAATCTAGCTCTTTCTAAATCTAGCGATTTTAAAACTTACTATCTTATTAGAATTTATGAACTTTTAAGGTTAAAGAATGATGAAGCCTAAAATAATAATAACAAGAAAAAACATTAAAAATTTAATACTAAAAATAAAAGGAGATGGAAATATATATATTTCTTCTCCGATTTTTTTAAAAGATGAATATATTTATAATTTTATTTCAAAAAAACAAACTTGGATAGATAAAAAACTAAAAGAAAATAAAAAAAAATCTAAACTAATCCCCTGTTCTTATTGTAACAATTGTCAGATTTTCTATTTAGGAACTCCATATTTTCTTAAGTTAAAATTAAGTTCTAAATATAAAGTCTATTTTTTAAATAATTTTTTGATTGTAGAAACTCCTGAACCAAACAATTCTTCATTAACTAAAAATATTTTAAATTCTTGGTATCAAGAACAAGGAAAAATTCTATTTCAAAAAATTTTAGTTAAATATTTAACTCTTACAAATAAAAAAATCACAAAATTTAATATTAAAACTTTAAAATCCAATTGGGGATCTTGTAACTATAATAAAAAGATTATAAACTTAAATTCAGAACTCATGAAAAAAAATATTAGGTTTATTGAATACGTTATTTTACATGAAATTGCACATCTTGTTCATCCTAATCATAGTAAGGCTTTTTATAACTATATTGAGATTTTTATGCCTGATTGGAAAGAACGGAAATCTCTTTAAAATACCTGGAGGAAATATGAAAAATATTTGGAAAATTTGGAAAAAATGGAGCCCTTTTATTGGAGGAATTTTAATAGGACTTATAATTATGGCTCTTAAAATAAAAAAATAATTTGACAATTGTTTTTTTATTTGATATACTCGTACCAACTTAAAAGACAAAATAATTTAATTAGGAGGTTAACCTTATGAATTTTAAAACTATATCTATAATAGGACTAATACTTAACATAATAATTATAATAGTTAAAATTAAAATCAAAACGTTGGCTTCCAGTGAAGAGAAAATTTTAGTTTAACTATAATTTTTGGTTATCAAAAATTATTATGTTAAAAAGCACTCACAGCCGACATTTAAATGTCGGCTTTTTTATTTATACAGACAAAGGAGAATTTATTATGAGAAGTGATGAAATCAAAAATGGAGTTAAAAGAACTCCCCATAAGTCCCTTTTAAAATCTTTAGGACTTACTGATGAAGAAATTAAAAAGCCTTTAATAGGAATAGCTGGTTCATTTAACGAAATCGTTCCTGGACATATGCACCTGAGAAGTATTATTGATTCTGTTAAAGCTGGAGTCAGAACTGCTGGAGGAATTCCTATGGAATTTAATACTATTGCTATTTGTGATGGACTCGCTATGAATCATGAAGGAATGAAATATTCTCTTGTTACTCGAGAAATAATTGCCGATTCTATTGAAGCTACTGGAATGGCTATGCCCTTTGATGCTATGATCTTTATTCCTAGCTGTGATAAAGTTGTTCCTGGAATGTTAATGGCTGCAGCTAGATTAAATATTCCATGTCTTTTTGTAAGTGGTGGACCAATGCTTGCAGGAAATTTCAAAAATGAAAAAATAGGTCTTAGCAATGTTTTTGAATACATTGGCCAATTTGAAAACAATGAAATTACAGAAGAAGAACTAAAAGAAGTTGAAAATATTGCTTGCCCTACTTGCGGTTCTTGTTCTGGAATGTATACAGCCAACACTATGAACTGTTTAACTGAAGCTCTTGGAATGGCATTACCTGGAAATGGTACAATTCCTGCTGTTTATTCAAAAAGATTAAGACTTGCAAAATTAACTGGAATGCAAGTTATGAAGGTTTTAGAAAAAAATGTAACTCCTTCACAAATAATGACAAAAGAAAGTTTTTATAATGCTTTAAGAGTTGATATGGCCTTAGGAGGATCTACTAACACAACCCTTCATCTTTGTGAAATTGCTAAAAATATGAAAATAGATCTAAATTTACATGATTTTAATAAAGCTTCAAAAGAAACGCCACAACTTTGTAAATTATCTCCTTCTGGAAAATATTTCATTGAAGATCTTGATGCAGCTGGTGGAATTCCTGGAGTTATGAAAAATCTTAATGAACTTAAACTTATTAATCCAACTATGACTGTATCTTTAGTTACTCAGAAAGAAATCGCTGAAAATGCTAAAGTACTAGACTATGATGTTATTCGTAATTTTGAAAATGCTTATAATAACACTGGAGGACTTTCAGTTTTAAGAGGAAATATTGCTAAAAATGGATGTATTGTTAAAAGTGCTGGAGTTCTACCGAAAATGTTGGTCCATTCTGGTCCAGCTAAAGTTTTTAACTCAGAAGAAGAAGCTATTGAAGCAATTTATGGAAATAAAATAAAAAAAGGTGATGTTATAGTCATCAAATATGAAGGAATAAAAGGTGGTCCTGGAATGAGAGAAATGCTTTCACCTACTGCTGCAATTGCAGGGATGAAATTAGATGAAGATGTTGCTCTTTTAACAGATGGACGTTTTTCTGGTGCTACTAGAGGAGCCTCAATTGGTCATATAAGTCCTGAAGCTTATGAATATGGAGAAATTGGAATTGTTGAAAATAATGATATCATTGAAATAGATATTCCCAATGGAACTTTAAATGTTAAACTTACTGAAAATGAAATTAAAAAAAGAATGAAAAATTTTAAACCTGTACAGCATAATAATAAAAGTATTTGTTTAAAGAAATTATGAGGTGTTTTATGAAAATTAATGGTGCTAGAATATTATTAGAAACTTTAAAAAGACAGGGCGTTAAAGATATCTTTGGGTATCCAGGGGGAAAAGTAATTCCTATTTATAATGAACTTTTTGATTTTAACGGAATTAACCATATTATGGCCCGTCATGAACAGGGAGCTTCCCATGCTGCTGACGGTTACGCTAGAACAACTAATAAAACTGGAGTTTGTATTTCTACATCCGGACCTGGAGCAACTAACTTAGTAACTGGAATTATGACTGCTCATATGGATTCTGTTCCTCTACTCGCTATAACTGGACAAGTTGCTTGTAATGAAATTGGAACTGATGGATTTCAAGAATCTGATATTATGACTATTACAATGCCTATAACAAAACATAGTTATCTTGTAAGAGATATTAATGATTTAACTAGAATAATCAAAGAAGCTTTATATATTACCAAGAATGGAAGACCTGGGCCAGTTCTAATAGATTTTCCTGTTGATATTCAAATGCAAGAAATAGATTTTAAAGAATTTGAAAGACAATATTCTGACTCTAATTTTCATATAGAAAAAGCAACTGATATGTCCAAACTAAAAGAAGTTATCCAAATTATAAATTCCTGTAAAAAGCCTTTAATTTTAGCAGGGGGAGGATCAAAAAATTCAAAAAAGGAATTACTAAATTTTGCCAAAAAAATTAATTCTCCAATAGCTTTTACTCTTATGGGTCTGGGAATACTGAATAATAATTTATCTCTTGGAATGTTAGGAATGCACGGAAGTGTTGTAGCTAACAAAGCAGTTTCTCAAGCAGATGTTCTTATTGCTATTGGAATGCGTTTTGATGACAGGGTCACATGTAATGTTGAAACTTTTGCTCCAAAGGCTAAGATAATTCATATTGATATTGACAGAGTAGAAATTAATAAAATTAAAAAATGTACACATCTTGTTGGAGATTCTAAAGAGATTTTAAATTTACTTACCCCTTATGTACACAGAGATTATTCTCTTTGGAATGATCATATATCTCAATTAAAAAAAGAAACTTATTTTAACTATGAGATTTCTGATTTCATCAAACCTCAACAAGCTATAGATGCAATTAGTAAACTTTTACCTGAAGCTTATGTAGTTACAGATGTAGGACAACATCAAATGTGGACTGCTCAATTTTATAATTTAAATCATCCTCTTTGTACTTCTGGAGGAGCTGGTACTATGGGATTTGGACTGCCTGCTGCAATAGGAGTTCAAGTGGGAAATCCTCAGTCTAAAGTTGTAGCAATTTTAGGAGATGGAGGTTTTCAAATGACCAGTCAAGAATTAATGGCTATTTCTCAATACAAGCTACCTATAAAAATAATTATAATTGATAATTCTTATCTTGGAATGGTAAGGCAATGGCAAGAATTATTTTTTGATAAAAGATATTCTTCTGTTAGTTTAGATCAAAATCCTGATTTTGTAGCTTTAGGAAAATCTTATAGTATTAATTCTGTAAAAATTGAAGATCCTAAAGATTTAGAAAGAGTTTTGAAAGAAAATTTATTTACAGATGAACCTGTTTTAATAGATATTAAAGTAACAAAAGAAGAAAATACTTATCCTATGGTTCCTGCCAAAGGAAATATAAATGAAATGATTTTAGGAGGTTAATATGAAACTTTTAATTGTAGCAAAGCACAATCCTTGGGCTCTAAGTAGACTTATTGGATTAACTAGTAGACTTGGAATATTTATAAATGAATTCTCTTTTAAAGTTAATGAAAAAACTTCTAATATTACTCTTACTTTTTCTGAAGAAAACAAAAAAGGAATTCATTTAAAAAATCAAATCGAAAGACTTGTTGATGTTTTTGACGTCTTCGAACTTAAAGAAAATAATTAATTAAATTTCTCTTTAACGCACAGAACATTTACACCATATATCTTTGGAATACTTATTGTTTATTAAATATATTTTACTTCTACGCATTTTTCTGATAGTATATCGAAAATAATTAAAAAAGGAGAATAAAATGTTTGTATTTGAAATAATATTTATAATAAGCATATTACTGGTCCTTATCGGTCTCGTTATAGGTTCAATTCCATTGAATTACCCTAAAGTTACTGATAATAATTTTGTAATACTTAAGTATAAATATATTTTCTTAAAAATATTTTTGAATATATTTAATCTTTAAATTTATAATTTTATCAAAACTTTTTGATGACTCAGTGGAAATTATTCCATTGAGTCATTTTTGTTTATATAAAATTATTTATAAAATATCAAAAGGTGGTGTTCTTTTATGAAATCAAAAACAATAACCGGAGCAAAAATCTTATTAGAATCTTTATATAGATTAGGAGTTACAGATATTTTTGGATATCCTGGTGGATCCGTCCTTAAAATTTATGATGAACTTTATAATTTCAAAAAAATAAAGCATTATCTTGCAAGACATGAACAAGGAGCAATACATGAAGCTGATGGATATGCTAGATCTAGTGGCAAAGTTGGAGTTTGTTTAGCTACATCTGGACCTGGGGTTACTAATATTGTTACTGGAATTATGACTGCTCATATGGATTCTGTTCCTTTGCTTGCTATAACAGGACAAGTTCAAACAACCTTACTAGGAACAGATTCTTTTCAAGAAACAGATATTGTAGGAATTACAATCCCTATAACAAAAACAAATTATCTTGTTACAGACATAAAAGACTTACCTAGAATAATCAAGGAAGCTCATTATCTTTCAAAAACTGGTAGGCCTGGACCTGTACTAATTGATATTCCAAAAGATATACAGGCTAGTGAAATTACTATTTCAGAATTTGAAGAATTATTTAACGAAGAACTTAAATTAGAAGGTTATGTCCCTACTTACAAAGGACATAACGGTCAAATAAAAAGAGCTTCTGAACTTATAAAAAACTCTAAAAATCCTTTAATAATATCTGGAGCAGGAATTCTTAAATCTAAAGCTTCTGAAGAATTAATAGCTTTTGCTGAAAAGATTGAAGCGCCTGTTACTTGTACATTACTTGGTCTAGGAGGATTCCCGAGCACTCATCCTTTAATGACAGGAATGCTTGGACTTCATGGAAGAGTTGCAGCAAATTACGCCACTAACCATGCTGATTTAATTATTGCTGCTGGAATGAGATTTGATGAAAGAGTTACGGGAAATATTAAAAAATTCTGTCCAAATGCAAAAATTATTCATATTGATATTGACCCTGCTGAAATTGATAAAAATATAATTTCCAATGTTCCAATTGTTGGAGATTTGAAATATGTTTTAAATAAATTCAATACTACTTTGGAAAAACTAGTTCATAAAAATTGGATTGAACAGGTAAATACTTGGAAAAAAGATTATCCTTTAATAATACCTGATAGCAAAGATATTTTAGCACCTCAATATGTTTTTAATAAAATTAATAAATCATTAAAAGAAGATACTATTATTGCTACAGATGTTGGACAACATCAAATGTGGACAGCTCAATTTATTGACTTTGATAATCCCAATTCTCTTATTTCATCTGGAGGAGCTGGTACTATGGGATTTGGACTGCCTGCTGCAATAGGAGCCCAAATAGCTAATCCTAATAAAAATATAGTTCTAATAGTTGGAGATGGAAGCTTACAGATGACCATGCAAGAATTAATACTTTTAAAAGAATTTAATCTTCCTGTAAAAATATTAATTATTAATAATTCTTGTTTAGGTATGGTTAGACAATTACAAGAAGTATTTAATGAAAAAAGATATTCTCAAGTAAATCTAACTTATAATCCTGATTTTATAAAAATAGGAGAAGCCTATGGGATTAAATCTATAAAACTTTCTACAAAAGAAGAAATAGATCACAATCTAGAAAATTTAATGAATTTAAACGAACCTATAATAATAGAATTTATAGTTGATAAAAAACAGAATGTTTTACCTATGATTCCTGGTAATAGCTCTGTTGAAGAAATGATTGGAAAGAAAGGAGTTGATTTAAATGACTAAAACCTCAGAAGTTTTAATTATTACTAAAAATACAAATGGAATTGTAGCTAGAATTATGCTCCTTTTTAATAAACGTGGATATCTTGTACAAAAAATGACTGCTGGAGCAACTAATAAAGAAGGGTATGCTAGGCTTACATTAAGTGTCCAAGGAGACGAAAAAATTTTACAACAAATACAAAAACAAGTATATAAAATTGTTGATGTAGTTAAAGTTAAAATTTTTCCTGAAGAAAATGTTATTAGAAGAGAATTGATGTTAATTAAAATTAATACAACTCCTGAAACACGTTCACAGATAGTTGAAATAGCTAATGTCTACAGAGGTAAAATACTAGATGTCGCCTCTAACTCCATTGTTATTGAGCTTACTGGAAAAGTTCCTAAACTCAGAGGATTTTTAGAACTCATGAAGGAATATGGAATTTTAGAAGTAGCCAAAACAGGAACCCTTGCAATGTCAAGAGGGGAAAAAATGTAGGAGGATTTATGACAAATATAAAAATTGTAGATACAACATTAAGAGATGGAGAACAAACACCTAGAGTCAATTTAAATACAAATGAAAAATTAAGAATAGCTAAACAATTAGAACATTTAGGAGTAGATGTTATTGAAGCTGGATTTGCTGTAGCATCTCCTGGAGATTTTGAAGCAGTTAGTTTAATAGCCAAAGAAATTAAAAATTCAACAGTTTCTAGTCTTTCTAGGCTTGTAAAAAAAGATATTGACGCTTCTGTTAAAGCTCTTCAACAAGCTTCTAGACCTAGGATACATGTTTTTATTGCAACTTCACCAATACATAGAAAATTTAAATTAAAAATGACAAAAAAAGAAATTATAAAAAGTATACAGGAAAATGTAGCTTATGCTAAAAAATTCGTTGATGAAATCGAATTTTCTTGTGAAGATGGCACTAGAACAGAAAAAGAATTTTTAGTAGAAGCTTACTCTACAGCTATTGAAGCTGGAGCCACTATCTTAAATGTTCCTGATACTGTAGGATATCGAACTCCTGAAGAAATGTTTTCTCTTATTTCCTATTTAAAAACTAACATAAGAAATATTGAAAAAGCTGAAATATCAGTACATTGTCACAATGATTTAGGTCTTTCAGTAGCAAATTCAATTGCTTCTGTCAAAGGAGGAGCAACTCAAATCGAATGTACAATAAATGGTTTAGGAGAAAGAGCTGGAAATACTTCTTTAGAGGAAGTTACTATGATTATTAATACAAGAAAAGATATTTTTCAAGGATATCAAACTAAAATTAACACTCAACAATTATATCCTACAAGTAAATTAGTTGGATTATTAACAGGAGTTGAACCTCAACCTAACAAAGCTATTGTTGGAGCAAATGCTTTTTCTCATGAATCTGGAATTCATCAACATGGAGTTTTAGAAAACCCTGAAACATATGAAATTATGAAACCTAAAACTGTAGGAAGAAGCAATGACAGTCTTATCCTTGGAAAACTTTCTGGAAAACATGCTTTCATTGATAAATTAAACAATTTAGGAATTCATAACTTATCAGAAGAAAAAATTTCTCAATTGTTTGAAAAATTTAAAAAATTAGCAGATAAAAAGAAATATATTTTAGATGATGATATTATTGCATTAATCGCTGAAGATGCTGGAATATCTACAAATGATAAATTTAAACTTAAACATTTTGAAATTTATAGATCTGAAAATAAAACAAAAGCAAAAATTGAAATATTGGAAAATAATATTCTAAAAACTGGAGAAGCTTTTGGAGATGGACCTGTAGATGCTGCATTCCAGGTTATTAATAAAATATTTGGTTCTGAACTTTATCTAGAAGAATATAGATTAGATGCAATTACAGAAGCTGTAGATGCTCAAGCCCAAGCTACTGTAATTGTTTCTAACAAAGGAAAAGAATTTATTGGACGTGGTCAAAGTACTGATATTGTTGAAGCTAGTATAAAAGCATATATTCATGCTATAAATAGAGTTTCTATTATTGGTAAAACTTTATTTGATAAAGTTTGGGATAAACACGTTATTACTGGAAAAACTGGAGAAGCTCAATTACTTTATATAGATTTACATTTACTTCATGAAGTTACTTCTCCTCAAGCATTTTCAGGATTAAGATTACAAAATAGAAATGTTAGAAGACCTGACTTATGTTTTGCAACTATGGATCACAATACTCCAACAACTTTAGAAGAAAGAAAATTTATAAAAGATTCTTTCTCTAGAGCTCAATTAGAAGCTTTAAAAAATAACTGTAATGAATTTGGAATTGAGCTTGCTGATATGAATGATGAAAGAAATGGAATAGTTCATACTGTTGGTCCTGAACAAGGTTTAACTCAACCTGGAAAAACTATTGTTTGTGGAGATAGTCATACAGCAACTCATGGAGCTTTTGGAGCCATTGCTTTTGGAATAGGAACTAGCGAAGTAGAACATGTTCTTGCAACTCAAACTTTATGGCAAAAAAAACCAAAAACAATGGGAGTTAAAATAACAGGAAAATTACCTAAAGGTGTTTACGCTAAAGATATTATTTTACATTTTATAAAAAAATATGGTGTAGCAATTGGAAATGGTTATGCTTTTGAATTTTACGGTGACACTATTGATTCTTTAGATATGGAAAGTAGATTAACTATTTGTAATATGGCAATTGAAGCTGGAGGAAAATCTGGAATAATAGCTCCTGATAAAAAAACTTTTGAATATTTAAAAGGAAGACCTTATGCCCCTAATGATAAAAATTTAAAAAACATGATCTCTCAATGGGAAGATTTAAAAACCGATTCTTTTGAAGCTTTTGATAAAATAATAACTTTAGATGTTAGTAATCTAGAACCTCAAATTACTTGGGGAACTTCTCCTGAAATGGGAATGAATATAACTGATTCTTTCCCAGAAATAAAAGACTCTAATGATAAAAAAGCTTATGAATATATGGGATTAACTCCTGGGGATTTACCTAAGAGCATTCCTTTGAAACATGTTTTTATCGGTTCTTGTACTAACGGACGATTAAGCGACTTAAAAATCGCAGCCTCTTACATAAAAGGAAGAACAATAAATCCTAATATATCTGGTATTGTAGTACCTGGATCTCAAATTGTAAAAAGACAAGCTGAAGAACTTGGAATTGATAAAATATTTAAAGATGCTGGATTCCAGTGGAGAGAATCTGGATGTTCTAGTTGTTTAGGAATGAACCCTGATTTAATACCTTTTGGAGAGCATTGCGCTTCTACATCAAATAGAAATTTCGAAGGTAGACAAGGAAATGGTGCTAGAACTCATTTAGTTAGCCCTGCTATGGCTGTCCTTGCTGCTATTTATGGACATTTTATAGATTCTAGATTTGAAAAAGAGGAGGCTTAATTAATATGAAGGCATTTACTAAATATACAGGAACTATTGTTCCTATTATGCATAACAATATTGACACTGACCAGCTTATTCCTAAACAATATTTGAAAAGCACTGAAAAAACTGGTTTTGGAAAATTTGTTTTTGATGAATGGAGATACAATCAAGATAGAAGTGAAAATAAAAATTTTAATTTAAATAAATTCGAATATAAAAATGGAACTATTTTAATTACAGGAGAAAATTTTGGGTGTGGATCATCAAGAGAACATGCAGCTTGGGCATTACAAGATTACGGTATCCATGTAATTATTGCTGGTAGTTACTCTGGAATATTTTATATGAATTGGTTGAACAATGGACACCTTCCTATTATTCTTCCTAAAGAAGAAAGAATGAAATTAGCTTCTCTTTCTGGAAAAGAACCTATTACTATTGATTTAGAAAATAATAAAATTATAACAAAAGAATTTGAATATAGTTTTAAATTAGAAGATTCTTGGAAAACTAAATTATTAAAAGGTCTAGATGCTATAGATGTTACACTAGAGTCTATCCATTTAATAAAAACTTATGAACAAAAAAATTATTAGGAGGGCTTTATGAATTATAAAATTACTGTTTTAAAAGGTGACGGAATTGGACCTGAAATTGTAAATGAAGCAATTAAAATTCTTCATAAAATTGGAAAAAGTTATAACCACAATTTTAATTTTGAAAGAGGTTATTTAGGAGGAGAATCTATCGATAAATATAAAGTTCCTCTTAGTGAAGAAACAATTAAACTTTGTGAGGAAAGTGATTCTGTTCTTTTGGGAGCTATTGGTGGACCAAAATGGGATAACATAAACCCTGAAATAAGACCTGAAAAAGGATTACTACAAATAAGAAAAGCTTTAAATCTTTATTGTAATTTAAGACCTGCAATATTATTTGACTCTCTTAAAGATTCTTCTCCTTTAAAATCTTCTGTTATAAAAGATGGATTAGATATTATGGTAGTTAGAGAATTGACCGGTGGATTATATTTTGGCCCTAGACATAGAGATAAAGACAAAGCTTATGATACCTTGCTTTATTCTAATTCCGAAGTAGAAAGAATTGCTAAAAAAGCTTATGAAATTGCTAAATTAAGAAATAATAAAGTAACAAATGTAGATAAAAGAAATGTATTAGATAGCTCTAAACTTTGGAGAGATGTTGTTATTGAAGCAGGAAAAAGTTATCCTGAAATCAAACTTGATCATATGTATGTTGATAACGCTGCTATGCAACTTGTAGTTAATCCAAACCAATTTGATGTTATTTTAACTGGAAATTTATTTGGAGATATTTTATCTGATGAAGCATCTATGTTAACTGGCTCTATTGGAATGTTACCTTCAGCTAGTTTAGGAGATTCTAAATTAGGAATTTATGAACCTGTCCACGGCTCAGCTCCTGATATTGCTGGGAAAGGAATCGCTAATCCTATTGCAACTATATTATCTGCTGCGATGATGTTAAAATATTCTTTTAATTTAATAGATGAAAGTAACGCTATTGAAAAAGCTGTAAAAAAAGTTCTAGAACAAGGATATAGAACCCCTGATATATACAGTGAAGGAACTAAACAAATTTCCACTTCTGAAATGGGAGATTTAATTGCATGGAATATTCGTTAAATAAAAAAGAAATTCTTTCCTATGAAAATATTTCATTCATAAGAGAAAATAGAAAAATTTTAAATAAAATAAATTGGAAAATAAATTCAGGAGAGCACTGGGCTTTAATTGGTCTTAACGGTAGTGGAAAATCAACTTTACTTAATATGATTCCTGCTTACACTTTTCCAACTAAAGGAAAACTTATTGTTTTTGAAAATATTTTTGGAAATTGCGTTTGGGCTAAAGTTAGAGAAAAAATAGGTTTTGTTAGTGCTAGTTTATCTAATTTTTCAAATATTTTAAATATTCAAAGTATAGAAGATATTATAATTTCAGGTAAATTTAGTTCCATTGGAATTTATGAAAAAATAACAAACTACGATAAAGAGTTAGCAAAAAAATTAATTGAAGAATTTGATATTTCTTATTTAATTAGTAAAAATTATAAAGACTTTTCTCAAGGAGAAAAAATGAAAGTTCTTCTTGCTAGAGCATTTATGAATAATCCTCAACTTCTTATTTTAGATGAGCCATGCTCTGGTTTAGATTTGAAATCTAGAGAACATTTTTTAAATCTATTAAGAAAAACAGCAAAAAAATCAAAAGCACCATTAATATATGTAACTCATCAATTAGATGAATTAATTCCTGAAATTACTCATGTAGCTATTTTAGGAAAAGATGGTGCTATGATAGCAACTGGTAAAAAAGAAAAAGTACTTACGGAAAAAAACTTATCTATGCTTTACGAAGTAAATGTTAAGTTAATTTGGGAACAAGGAAGACCTTGGGTCATCATTAAATAATAAAAAAAAAATTAGGAGGAAACAATTATGGCAGGAAACATCTTAGGAACAAAGGTATATTATAATTCGGATTGTAATTTAGAAAAATTAGTAGGTAAAAAAATTACTGTTTTAGGTTATGGATCTCAAGGGCATGCACATTCTTTAAATCTAAAAGAATCTGGAATGGACGTTACTATCGGACTTAGAAAAACTTCTAAATCTTGGCAAGTAGCTGAAGAAGCTGGTTTTGTTGTTAAAGAAACTGGAGAAGCAGTAAAAGGAGCAGATATTGTAATGATTTTAACTCCAGACGAAACACAAGCTGATACATATAAAACTGATGTAAAACCTAACTTAAAAGAAGGAGCTTATATTGGTTTTGGACATGGATTTAATATTCATTTCAATAAAATAGTCCCAGCTGAAACTACAAATGTATTTATGGTTGCACCTAAAGGACCAGGACATTTAGTAAGAAGAACATTTACTGAAGGATCTGGAGTTCCTTGCTTAGTTGCAGTTAATCAAGATCCTAGTAAAGACACTATGGAAATTGCTTTAGCTTGGGCTGCTGGAGTAGGAGGTGGAAGATCTGGTATTTTAGAAACAACATTTAAACAAGAAACTGAAACTGATCTATTTGGAGAACAAGCTGTTCTTTGTGGAGGAGTTACTGAACTTATAAAAACTGGATTTGAAGTTTTAACTGAAGCTGGATATGATCCTGTTAATGCTTACTTTGAATGCTTACATGAAATGAAATTAATTGTTGACTTAATTTATGAAGGTGGATTCACTAAAATGAGACATTCTATTTCAAATACAGCTGAATATGGAGATTTTGTAACTGGTCCTAGAATAGTTACTGCTGAAAGTAAACAAGCTATGAAAGATGTACTTACTGATATTCAATCTGGCAAATTTGCAGATGAATTTTTAGCTGATTCAAAAGCTGGACAACCTTTCTTAAAAAAGAAAAGAGCCGAAGCTTCTGATCACGAAATAGAAAAAGTAGGTAAAGAACTAAGAACATTAATGCCTTGGATTAGAGAAGAATTTTAAAATATTTTCTAGAGAGAATATCAAAAGATATTCTCTCTTTTTATTACAATATGATATAATTAAAATATAAAAGAATAAAATTAAGAGGTGAAATAATGAAGAAAGTTAAATTTTTTTATAATCCCTTTTCTGGAGAAAGAGCTATTCTTAAATATCTAGATTATATTATCAACTCTTATCAAAAAAAAGGATTTTTAATTATCCCATTTAGAATAAGTTATAATTTTAATTTAGAAAACGCTTTTAATGATATAGATGAATCTTATGATCATATATTAATCTCTGGAGGAGATGGGACTATTAATGAAATAGTTAATATTATGAAAAACAATAATATTGATATTCCAATTGCTGTTTTACCTGCTGGAACAGCTAATGATTTTGCAAATGTTTTAGGAATGCCTAAAAGTATCAGACAATCTGTAGATAAAATATTAAATAGTAAAATCTCATATGTTGATTTAGGAATTGCAAATAATAAATATTTTATTAATGTGTTTAGTTGTGGTCTTTTCACAGATGTTTCTCAAAAAACTTCTTCTGAATATAAAAATATTTTTGGAAAATTAGCTTATTATTTTACTGGATTAAAAGAATTACCAAAATTTAAACTATTAAATCTTTCTATTAAAGCTAATGAATTTTCTTTTGAGGGAGAATCTATTTTATTTTTTATTTTTAATGGAAGAACTGCGGGATCCTTTGAAATAGCTCACGATTCTCGCATTGATGATGGTTTGTTAAATGTCATTATTATTTCAAATGAAAATTTAATAAATGTAATTAAGATCTTACCTCAATTTTTATTAAGAAAAAATTTTTCATATCCAAAAGGAATTATAAACTTCAAAACATCTGAACTTTATATTAACGTTTTAAATAAAGACTATTCATCAGATATGGATGGAGAAAAGGGTCCTGATTTTCCTGTTAAAATCTCTTGCATTAAAAATGGAATTAAAGTATTGGGTTATTAAGAAAAGTGCACATTTATCTTAGCTGCTTTAAGATAAACGTGCACTTTTTTTAAATATTTATAGTTTACTTTAAATCTATTTTATAAACATCTATATTTTTTTGTTTTAAAAATTTTTCTGCTTTTTCTTTAAAAGTTTCAACCTCACCAGTTACATAAAATTCTACATTCCCCTTTTTTTTCTTTTCATTTAACAAGTTGTTTTCTCTGAGAGTTCTATAAACTTCTCTTACACACTCATCACTTGGAACAATTATTTCACCACTAAATTTTTTACTTATTTCATCTTTTATAAAAGGATAATGTGTACAAGCTAATAAAAGAGCTTCTGAATTTCTAGAAACATGAGACATATATTCATCTAAAATATCATCTCTATTTTTAATCGTTTCCCAACCTTTTTCTATCATAGGACATAATAGTTCACATCCTACAACATTTACTTTTATCTTTTTATTTTTTTTATGTATTTTTTTTTCATGATCTCCACTTTTAGCAGTAAAAGGGGTACACAAAATTGAAACTTCTTTGTAGCCTCCCTCCAAAACAATTTCGACTCCTGCATCTATAATGCCAACAATAGGAATATTACAGTTTTCTTTCAAATAATCTAAAGCAGCTATAGAAGCTGTATTACAAGCAACAACAATCATTTTACATTTATTTAAAATTAAAAATTCTACAATTCTTAATGCTAATTTTCTAATTTCTTCTTTAGTTCTCCCGCCATAGGGAATATTCTTCGTATCTCCTACATATATTATATCTTCATTCGGCATTAATTTTATTAAACTTTTTAAAACACTAACTCCTCCTAAACCTGAATCAAGAACTCCTATACTACATGATTTCACCATTTTTTCACTCTCCAAACTCTTTATATTCTAAAACAAGTCTTTTATACTGTTTAATATTACACTTCTAACATCTTTATTTTCTAAAGACAAGTTTTTTATTATATTTTTTACTTTAAGTCTCTTTGAATCTTTACTATCTTCATAAGGACATTTATTTTTTAAAATAGGTAATTCTAATCTATTCGAATACCTAATTAGATTCTTTTCTTCTACAAAAGCCATTGGACGAATTACTCTTATCCCATGATTTTCAGAAATATAAGAAGGCTTCATTATATTTCTATTTCCTTGATATATTATATTCATTAAAAACGTCTCTATTATATCATCTTTATGGTGGCCTAGTGCAAGCTTTTTTATTTTTTTTTCTTTCATAAAAGAATATAATATTCCTCTTCTTAATCTTCCACATAAAAAACATGGATTTTTCTCTTTATTTTCACCAATCACCAAATCTTTTAATTTTGTTTTTATTATTTCTATTTTTAAACCTAAAAATTCGCAATATTTTTTTATTTCACCTAAATCTGAAATATCTTCTTCCATATGGATATGTATTGGAATAATATCAAATTTTATATTAGATATTATTCTCACTCTAACCAAAGCATTCAATAATATCAAACTATCTTTTCCACCAGAGACTCCTATTGCAATTTTATCTCCTTCTTCAATCATATTAAACTGATGCATCGCTTTTCCTATTTTATTCCAAAGAACTTTATTATAGCCTTTTGCCTCTATAAACTTCAATAATTCTCTTTCTTTTTTAGTTTCTATATTAGCCATTTTTATTTCCCTTTGTATATCCCATAATATAATCTATATTTACATTTTTTAATGAATTAAAAATACTTTGTTTTATATTAGAATTATTTTCCTCCAAAGTATTTAAAAGTTTCTTTATCTCACGTCTTTTAGAATCCTTTTCTCCAGATTCAACTGAACATCCACATCCCATAGGTACTATATTATTTCTATTCATAAACGATATAATATCCTTTTCTTTTATATAAGCCATTGGTCTTATTACTGTCAATTTCCCACTTGTAGAATTTACTTTAGGAATCATAGTCTTTATTGTTCCTGCATAAAACATATTAATTAAAGCTGTTTCTACTATATCATCAAAATGATGTCCTAAGGCTAACTTATTACAGCCTAATTCTTCTACTTTATTATATAAAACTCCTCTTCTCATTTTAGCACATAAAAAACATGGATTTTCAGGATCTTCTTTAAAGGCAACTTTCCAAACATTTGAATCAAAAATTTCACAAGAAATATTTAAATCTATTAAATTTTTCTTAAAAGAAAATAAATCTTTCTCAGAAAAACCAGGATTCATAGAAATAAATACCACTTCAAAATTTTTACTTTTATCTCTTTTTAATTCTTGAAATAATTTACAAAGAATTAAACTATCTTTTCCTCCAGATACTCCTACTGCAATTTTATCTCCTTCTTCAATGAGATCAAAATCCTTTATTGCTTTGATAAATTTTCTCCATATCTTTTTTCTATAAGATTTTCTTAAACTTTCCAAATATAAATCTTTTTCTAAATTTAATGTCATTTTATATTCCCTTTCTTTTTTTTATAGAATAATTATATCATAATTTTCAAGTATTAAATATTTTTTTTATATTCTACACTATAATATGATATAATTAATTTATCTACAAATATAATTAATTTATAGAGGGTGATATTATGAATGAAATTGATGTTAAAATATTAAAATTTTTAATTTCAGGAAAAGCTTATAGCGATACAGCAATATTAAAAAATATAGGTATAACAAAAGAGGAATTAGATTCTTCTTTTGCACGTTTACTTGATTTAGGATATATAGAGACTTATGAAGATTATTTAAAAAGAACTCATAGTGATGGTAAACCTGCATGTATGTCTAAAAGTTGTGGTTCCGATTGTTCGGCTTGTGGAATGAAAGTTTCCCCTGAAGACTATAAAAATATTAAAGTTATTACTGCAAAAGCTATCCGAGAATTTGATTTTTAAATAAAAAAGGCTAAAATATTAGCCTTTTTTTATTTTCTTCTATAATAAATTTTATTTCTTTCTTGCCTTCTATTTAACCTAAAAGAAATATGTATATAATTACTTCTTGAGTGATAATATATTTGATCAAAACTATACTTTGATTTTTTTATTTTTACTAAAGCACTATTTAAAGCTCCTCTTCCTTTGATTGTAAAATCAACAGCTAACCCCTTTCTATGTGCTGAGTGTTTAGATCCTCCCACAAGTCTATTAATATTTCCATTTCTATACCAACTATTAATTTGAATTTCTTTTCCTATTATTTTTCTAATATCTTCCATTCTTCTAGCAGTATAAATCATATTTCTATATTCCTTTTTGTTAGGATAATTATTTAAATGGAAAAAATTACCTCTTCTGCTACAAGTAGCTTCATAAAAAGTAAAATTTCTAGATATTTTAAAACCTGGCCTTCTTTTTATTTTTCCACATCCTGTAAAACTAAAAATTAATAAAAATATACAAATTATTTTCTTCATACTCTCTCCCCATTTTATAATTTCTTATCTTTTATTATACCATATAAAATATTATTTGTAATTTATTTGTATAAATTGTATAATACATTACTAGACAATAAAAAATTTAATAATTAATTATATAAGGAGTCATTTTATGATAAAAATGGGCAAAAGACAAAAATTAAAAGTAAATAACTATACCCCTATTGGGTTATATTTAGATGCAGAAACAGGAGATGAAAAAGATAATATTCTTCTTCCTAAAAATGAATTTGAATTATTAGAAGATAAACCTAATATTGGAGACGAATTAGATGTCTTTATTTACAGAGATTCTGAAGATAGAATTATTGCTACTCTAAGGACAACTTACGCTACTGCAGGTACTATAAAAAAATTAGAAGTAACTGATATTAATCCTAAAATTGGAGCTTTCCTTGATTGGGGATTAAAAAAAGATTTACTATTACCTAGAGGTCAAGAAGTTTGTAAATTAACAATAGGAGAAAAATATTTAGTTGGTATTTATGAAGATAAAAAAGGTAGAGTTTCTGCTACTATGAAAATTTATAGCTTCCTTCTACCATGCAAAGATTATATAAAAAATGATATTGTTAAGGGAACTGTTTACAGTATTGATGAAAATATTGGTGTTTTTGTTGCTGTAGATAATAGATATTTCGGATTAATGCCTAACAATGAATTTTTTAAAACTTATAAAATAGGTGATGAAATAACAGCACGTGTTATAAGAGTTAGAGAAGATGGAAAATTAGATCTTTCTCCTAGATTACTTGCATACCAGCAAATGGATAAAGATGAAGAATTACTTTTAGAAAAAATGAATCTATTAAAAGATGCTTTTTATTTTAACGATAAATCTTCACCTGAAGAAATTTATGACTATTTTGGAATAAGTAAAAAAGCTTTTAAAAGAGCTATTGGTGGTTTATTAAAAAAACATGTAATCACAAAAACCTCTACAGGGTTTAAAGTAGTTAAATAATTAAATAAAACTAATCTAAAAGGAGAAAGTTAAAAAACTTTCTCCTTTTTTGTGTTTTTTGGACTTTTTTTGTGCTTTAAACAGGTTATTAATTGATCTTTTTTAAACTGCACCAATTTTTTTGTTTTCTTTTCATTTTTTTTGCTTTAAAGTTTTTAATGAAAAAAAGACTTTTGAACTATTTTTTATCAAAAAACAATTGACGACGTTTTTATTTTTTGTTATACTGGGTATGGGTAGAATAAAAATAAAAATAGGAGGAAAATTATGAAAAAAATTCTTATTGTTGGGGGAGTTGCAGGTGGAGCTTCTGCTGCTGCTAGACTTAGAAGACATAGTGAAGAAGATCAAATAATAATGTTTGAAAAAGGACCTCACGTTTCTTTCTCAAACTGTTGCTTGCCATACCACTTAGGAGGAGTTGTTCAAGAAGCTGAAGATTTAGTTCTTATGTGTCCTGAAAAGTTCATGAAACAATACAAGATAGAAGCAAGAGTAAATAATGAAGTCATTTCTATAAATAGGAATGAGAAAAAAATTATAGTTAAAAATAATGCTACAGGAAGAGAATATGAGGAAAGCTATGATAAACTTATCCTTTCTCCTGGAGCCAAACCAATTATTCCTAATATTCCTGGAATTGAAAAAATGAACTATTTTTCAATAAGAAATGTTGTTGATATAGATAGATTAAATAAATTTATTAAATCTTCTAATTCTAAAAATATTTCTGTTATTGGTGGAGGTTTTATCGGAATTGAAACTTGTGAAAATTTAAAAGAAGCTGGGTATAATGTAACTCTTATAGAGGCTGCTAAACAAGTTATGAAACCTTTTGATTATGATATGGTCCAAATACTTCATAAAGAATTACTAGACAAAGGAATTAATCTTATTGTAGATGATAAAGTTTGCTCTTTTAATGAAAAAAATGTAATATTAGAATCAGGAAAAGAAGTTCTAGCTGATACAGTTGTAATGGCTATTGGAGTTGTCCCTGAAACTGATCTAGCTAAAAATGCTGGAATAGAATTAGGTTCTTTAGGAGGAATAAAAACGAACCAAAATTATTTAACTAACGATAAAGATATTTATGCTGTTGGAGATGCTATTGAAGTTTATGGTACTTTATTTAATGACTTCTTTAAACTTCCACTTGCTGGTCCAGCTCAAAAACAAGCTAGAGGAGTTGCAGATCATATTAATGGAATGAGAATCAATAATAGAGGTTTCATCGGTTCTTCTGTTATTAAAGTTTTTGATTATAATGGTGCTTCAACTGGTCTTACTGAAGAATTTATAAAAGCAAGAAAAATGAATATTAATTATGATATTGTTTGGGCTATCCCTGGAGATGGTGTTGGATTAATGCCTAGCTCTAATCCTTTACACTTCAAACTTATTTATGAAATCCCTTCTGGAAGAATCTTAGGAGCTCAAGCTATAGGTAAAGGTAATGTAGATAAAAGAATTGATGTTATTGCTACAGGAATAAAATTAAATGCAACTATTGATGATTTAAAAGATTTAGAATTATGTTATGCCCCACCTTTTGGAACTGCAAAAGATGTTGTTAATTTTGGTGGATATATTGCAACTAATCTTCTTAATAGTGACTATAAGCAAATTAGCTTTTCAAAAGTTAGAGACCTTGTAAAAGAAGAAGCTTATATTATAGATGTTAGAGAAAAAGATGAATTTGAATTAAGCCATATCATTAATGCTAAAAATATTCCTTTAAGTGAATTTAGAGAAAGAATTAATGAAATACCTAAAGATATACCAGTTTATTTACACTGTAGAAGTGGTCAAAGAAGCTATAATGCTGCTTTAATTTTAGAAAATTTAGGTTTCCATAATTCTTATTCAATTGCAGGTGGATTTATGGGTGTATCTTTCTACGAATACTTCAATGATGTTACTTTAAATAGAAAACCAATAGTTACTAATTATAACTTTGATTAATAAATTTAAGGAGGAAACTAAATGAAAAAAAAGGAAAATATATTAGGAATTTTATTGCTTGGAATACTTATCTTCTTTGGGCATAAATTCCTTAATTCTGGAATGTTATTTTTCAGATTATTAATGGGAGCAACTCTAGGATATGCTCTTACTAGATCATTTATGGGATTTGCTGGAAGTGTTAATAGAGCTTACAATGGAGGTTCTACTAAATTAATGAGAGTTTTAGCAGGAATGTTTACTCTAACTGCATTAATTTCAGTCGCTTTCTTATATAATGTTGATGCTTCAACTTATGACTTATGGGTTAATCCTATAAATACTGGATTAATTCTTGGGGGTCTTCTATTTGGATTCGGAATGACTTTCTCTGTTTGTTGCGCTTCTGGAGTTTTAACTGATTTAGTTACTGGACTTCCTAGAGCTATTATAACTTTGCTTTTCTTTGGAATGGGAGTATTCTTAGGATTTCCTATTCAATCAAAAGCATCTTGGGTTACTGATTCTTGGTTCACTACTGAAGTAGGATCGAAACTTTATGGTGGTGTCTATTTACCTGATTTATTTAAAGGTGACGGCTTAAACGGTTATATTGGAGCTAGTTTAATAACTATTCTTTTGGCTGGAATCACTGTTTGGATTTCTTATAAATATGAAGATAGCAGAAAATTAAAGAATAATTTTTCAGGTGTAGAATCTGAAACTATTCAATATTCTAAAAATGAAGAAAAATACGAACCTTTCAAATTAATAAGCGAAAGAACATATAATACTCTTTTCGTTAAACCTTGGACAATGGAAACAGGAGCAGTTGTTATAACTGGAGTTTTCACTTTACTTATGGGAATAACTAAAGCAGGTTGGGGAGCTTCAACTCCTTATGGTTTCTGGTTTGGTAAATTACTTTTTAAATTAGGTATCCCTTTAGAAACTATAACTAGTTTTTCTACAAAGCCAGCTAAAGTTTTCACAATGCCTTTCTTTGATCACCCTATAAATGTTCAAAATTTTGGTATTGTATTAGGAACTATTATTTGTCTTTTACTTGCTGGAACTTTTACTAAAACTTTCACATCTGAACTAAAAATTTCTGCAAAAGATGTCTTCTTATTTGCATTAGGTGGAATTTGTATGGGTATTGGAACTAGATTATCAAACGGATGTAACGTTGGAGCCTTATATACTCCTATCGCTAACTTCTCTTTATCTGGATGGATATTCTTTATATTCTTAGTTCTAGGAGGAATCGTAGGAAATAAAGTAGCTAAAGTTATAAAATAATTTTTTACACAATAACACATACCAGCAAGGGGCTAACATAGCCCCTTGCTATTTAAATAAAGGAGTTTTTATGAAACCTAAAAAAATAGGAAAATTAGATGTTATTTCCATTGCTCTTGGCTCTATTATTGGAACAGGCGCTTTCTTACTTCCTGGGGATTTTTTCTTAAAAAAAATTGGACTTTTAAATACAATAGCAGGAATTTTAATAGGAACTTTACTTATATTTATAATTGAAAACAACTATAATTTTTTAATCAAAAAATTTCCAAAATCTGGAGGGGAATATATTTTTGTTAAAAATGCTCTTGGTAAAAATCATGCTTTTATATGTGGATGGTTATTAACTCTTTCTTATTTCACAATAATTCCTTTAAATGCTACAGCTGTGCCTGTTGTTATAAATAGTATTTTCCCAAATATTTTAAAATTTAATTTACTTTATAATATACATGGAAATATTTATTTAGGTGAAATCTTAGCATCTTTTATTTTTCTTTTTCTATTTGCATATCTAAATATAAAAGGAATTCATTTTGCAGCTATTATTCAAAAAATTATGGTATTCTTTCTTGTAGGAATAATATTATTTTTTTCAGCTGCTGTTATCTATATAAATAGTGTTTCAAGTCCTATACTAATAGAAAATTTAGCTGCCCCTTTTTCTCTTAACAATATTTTAAAGATTGTATCTATTACTCCTTTTTTATTTATTGGATTTGATTGTATTCCACAAATTATGGAAGAATTAGATTTTCATCCTAAAAAAGTATCTCTATTAGCTATATGTTCTGTACTTATTGGAGGATTACTTTATATCATTCTAACTATAATAACCGCTTATGGAGTATCTATCAAGACTTTAAATATAGAAAATATAAACTGGGCTACAGGTTATACAATAAGTTTATTTTTTGGAAAAACTGGATTAATAATTTTAGGACTAGCCTTTTTAATTGCAATAATCGCAGGAATAAATGGATTTTATATGTCTAGCAGTAGACTTTTATTAGCTATGGCAGAAGATAAGGAACTACCTATTATCTTTGCATCAAAGAAAAATAATCAACCTAAAAATGCTTTGATCATACTATGTGCTTTCAGTTGTATCATTACTCTTTTTGGAAGAAATACTGTATTATGGGCTCTCGATGTTTCTTCTGTTGGAGCTTCATTAGCATATTTTTATACTTCAATTTCTGCCTTAATATTAAAAAAGAATAAAGAGAATCTTCTCTTTCCTATTCTCGGTTCTTTAATAGGACTTTTAGCTTTAAGTTTATTGACTATACCTTATTTCTCAACCTCTTTAAACTATGCTTCCTATTTAACTCTTTTCATTTGGATATTTTTAGGTTTTCTTCTAAAGCACCTAAAATTCAAAGGATTTGCATATTTATAGATTTTATTATATAATTTGTTAGTATATAAATTTAAAGTGGGGTATTTATGAATAAACAAAACTATTTTATTAAATTGTCTCCTCAGAAGACAAAAAATCTTATAGACACAACTAAAGATTTAATAATTATTGATGCTAGAACAGAACTAGAACATCTTTATGAGGGAAAATTAGAAAATTCTTTATTGATCGATTTTCTTAAACCTAGACTTTTCAAAAAGAAAATCTTGACTTTAGATAAAAGTAAACCTTATTTAATTTATTGTGCTGTAGGTAGAGTTAGTGAGCCTGCTGCTGAACTTATGATTCAATTAGGATTCAAACATATTTATGAACTAGAAGGTGGACTAAAAAATTGGCAAAAAAATCAAGACCTTGTAACCACTGTTTCTAAACTTGATGATAAAGAAATTATTGAATCTAGAAAAAAAATAATAACACGTCTTAATAAAATAGAAGGGCAAGTTAAAGGAATGAAAAAAATGTTACTTGAAGGAGAATATTGTGGAGATATTTTAAATCAATCTCTAGCAGTTAAAGCTGCACTAGCAGGAGCTAATCAAGAAATCATGGAAATGTTTTTTAATACTTGCATTAACTCTATTGAACAAAAAGAGGATTTTTTCAAATATTTAAAAAAGTTAACAAAATAATAAAAAATAAAAGCCTAGATAAATAAATCTAGGCTTTTATTACTATACATAATCAAAATTATCTTGTTTATATAAAAATGATCCTTTACTTGCAAAATGTAAAATATATAATAAGACCGCTGAAATAACATATGCTTTAAAAAATTCTGAATTTGGATAAAATCCTAATGCTGCACTATGAACAAATCCAAAGATTGATAATATGGCTGCAAAAAGCATCGTTATCGAAGCTTTATTTAAATCTCTATCTATTATACAAGCTGTCATAGTCCCAACAATAATTCCTATTATTATTGCTCCTGCCTTTACCTCAGGTATCCCATGCCACATAACACCTGAATCAATAAGCATCTGAGATATTTCAGGATTATATCCATTTACTCCTGAAGCTGTCACTTCTGTCCAAATATTAGAAACCCCCATAGCTCCTGAAACTTGAGTAAATAGGAAATCTGCAACTGGAGGAATCATTGCAACTACAACTGCTGCAAATTGTTTTCTTTTACAAACTCTAAAAGCTTGAGCTACCATTATAACAGCACACCACAAATAAGTTATTCCACAAATTGCAGGAGGAACCATTTCACTCAAAAACGTAAATAATCCAAATATTCCTGAACAAGCTAAAATTATTCCTGAAACAGCTGAATATCCTATCCCTGCATCTGCTTTTTTTAGACCTGCATGACCCAACCACACTGTATTAGGAACAACCCCACCAAATATTGCTGAAATCATCGTACAAATTCCATCTGCAAATTGAGCCTCTCTTACACTATAATTATCACCAGCAGCATTTGCAGCTTCTACATTATCCATTGTTTCTACAAAATTATAAATTTCTATAGGAATAATAATTGTTAAATATGGAGCTACCACTGCAAAACCATTTATAAGATTTTGAACTGTATTTATTGGATTTGGAAAATAAAAACCTATTCCTGTAAAATCTATTTTTGTTCTTCCTAAACAATAGGCATAAACTATACCACCTAACACCGCTACTACTAATGGAGGAATTCTTTTAGGAAATAAATACCCCCCAAACAATCCTATCATAGCTATAATAAATATTGGTAAACCTATTATTGGATCACTAAAAATATCAAACAGACCTTGAGTAGCCATCCAGATAAAACCTATTCCTGCAACTGTTCCTAATAAAGCTGCACGAGGAATATGTTTTTTCATCCAAGGACCTATAAATCCTCCACAAAATTCAACTCCTCCACCTATAAAACATGCTGCAACTGCTGCTGACCAAGTAAGCTGTGGATCTTTCAAACTATAATTAAGCGGCATTATTACACCATATAATATAACAAACATTGCTGGAGTAGATACTCCTGAAGGAAGAGCTGTAACATCATTTCTCCCTTCTCTTTTTGCAAGTTTCATCGCCATATAAACATAGTATAAACAGCTTAAAGCTAAACCTATAGACATACCAGGTATTACTTTCCCATAAACAATCTCATCAGGCCATTCTAAAACTCCTGAAAGTGTAGCTATAACAATTAAATAATTTATAACATTATTTGTAACTATATAAGTAAGACCACCTATATCTCCTTTTTTAAAAAATGGAATATGTGAACTTGATTTCATTTATCTCTCCTTCTTTATTATGTAAAATATTATGCTTCTAAATTTATAAATTTAAATTGAGTCACATCAAATAACCCTCTATCTGTAATTTTTATTTCTGGAATTACAGGTAAAGACATAAAGCATAAAGTCATAACTGGTTCTACATTATGATGTACCCCTAATTGTTCATAAGCCTTTTTATGAATAGATTTTAATTTTTTATCTACCCATTCACCACTTTTATCACTCATAATTCCAGCTATTGGCATAGGCATAGACTCTATTACTTTTTTATCCTTAACAAGAATAATTCCTCCTTCTTGTTCTATCAATTTTTCAACTGCAAAACTCATATCTTCATCATTAACTCCAACAACTATTAAATTATGTGAATCATGAGCTATAGATAAAGCTACCGCTCCTTCTTTTATTCCATAGCCTCTAAGTAAAGCTACGGCCATTTTTCCAGTATTGTTATGCCTTTCTATAACAGCGACCTTAACTATATCTTTTTGTTCGCTATATTTAAAATTTCCTTTACTATCTAAATCAACTTCATCTATACTTTTTTTAGTTACTACTCCTCCAGGTAAAATATCAATTAAATTAACTCTATTGGATTTTAAATTTAATTTTAATTTTTGTTCCGAAAAATTAGATACATGCATACTTCCTTTAACCGAACTTATATCATATTTTTTTGTTTCAATAAGGTATTTTCCTTCCTGAGCAACTTCTTTTCCTTCAATCAAAACATTTTCAACTTTAAAACCTTTTAAATCTTTTAACAGAACTATATCTCCTCTTAACCCAGGAGCAATAGCTCCCCTATCTTTCAAGCCAAAACATTCTGCTGCATTTATTGTTGCCATTTGTATTGCTGTTATTGAATCAATTCCTTCTTCTACACAAATTTTCAAATGATTATCTAAATGTCCTTTTTCTAGTATAGTTTTAGGTTGTCTATCATCTGAACATAAAAGGCAACGTCTACTATTATTATAAGTTACTCCCTTAGCTAAATCTCTTAAATTGTGACATGCTGATCCTTCTCTCAAAAGAACGTATACTCCTCTTGAAATTCTATCATTCATTTCTTGAACAGTAGAACACTCATGATCATTACTAATCCCTACAGATACATAAGCATTCAAATCTTTATCATATATTCCAGGACAATGTCCATCTATTATTTTATTTGCTTTTTTAGCTACCATTACTTTATCTAAATCATAATCATCACCATTTATTATTCCTGGAAAATTCATAAATTCTCCCAAACCTAAAACATTATTTCTTAAAATAGGTTCTTTTATTTTAGCAGCATCTACTATTGCTCCTGAATCTTCAAAAGGAGTAGCTGGAACACAAGAAGGAATCATATATTTTATATCTAAAAGTGTGTTTTTAGAAGCTTCCATCATATAATCCAATCCTTTAATTCCGCAAACATTAACTATTTCATGAGGATCTGCTATTATTGTTGTTCCTCCATGAGGTACTAATAATCTTCCTATTTCTTCTGGTGAAACATAAGCTGATTCAATATGTATATGGCTATCTATAAAACCTGGTGCTGCATACTTCCCCGCAGCATCTATCATTTTTTCTCCTTCATAACTTCCTATTCCTGCTATTAATCCCTCACATATTGCAATATCTCCTTCTATAATTTTAGAAGAGTAAACATCTACTACTTTACAATTCTTTATAACTAAATCTGCTTTCATTCTTCCTGAAGCTATTTCAATAAGTCTCTTTAAAACTTTTTTTTTCATTTTTACCTCCAAAAATTTTACTATCCTATATTTTCTTCTAAAATTGGATTAAATATTTCAAGTGCAATACAATCCACGGGTCCTACATCTGTAATTGCATAATCTGGTATTGCTGTTATCGGTAAAAAGAACATATACATTAAAGGTTCTGGTAATTTACATCCTAAATCATTTGCTGCTTTAGATAATAATTTCTCTATTCTTGCTATTTCTTCTGGTTCTGCATCACTACAAATCCCTCCAACAGGTAATGGTAAAAACTCAATAATTTTACCATCACAAACAACAACTTGTCCTCCGCCATTATCTATTAAATAGTTTACTGCTACAGCCATGTCTGAAGCGTCAGCTCCTAAAACTACTATATTATTATCATCTGGAGCTGCTGAAGAAGCCATTGCTCCTTTTTTTAATTTCCATCCTGAACAAAAAGCTAAAGATTTATTTCCATTCTTTCCAAATCTTTCTAATACGGAAACCATCAAAACATCATTTTCTATATCTGGTTTAATAATATTATTTTCTACTTCTAATAAAACATCTCTTCTTTTTCTAACAAAAGGTCCTATTACATTCATAGAAAGAACTTTTACTTTACCTTTTTTTTGTTTCACTTTATATTCAAAATCTTCTTTACTAACTTTCTTACACTTTAATTTACTTGTTAATAATTTACTTCTTTTAGGAGCTTTTAGCTCATAAGTAAGCTTTTTATTCTTAGCAACTATTTTTCCATTTACAATTACTGTATCTACTTTAAATTCTTCTAAATTATCTACTAAAAGAATATCTGCTATTCTTCCTGGAGAAACAGATCCAATCAAATGATCTATTCTATAAGCTTCTGCACTATTTATTGTTGCCATTTGTATTGCTGTTATTGGATCTACTCCTTCTTTTATTGATAATTTTACTATATTATCTAAATGCCCTTTTTCTAAAACATCTGTTGCTGTAACATCATCTGTACAAAAACTTACACGTCTTGCAAAAGCTCTATTAACCTCTGTAACTGCTTTTATATTTTCTTTTAAAAAATGAGTTACAGAAGATTCTCTTATTAACATATGCATTCCATTTCTCATTTTTTCAACTACTTCTTTATGATCATAACTTTCATGATCTAAACGAACACCACCACATAAATATCCATTTAATTCTTTTCCTCTTGCCATTGGTGCACAACCAAAAACAGGTAATCTATTTTTTGAAGCTTCTGCTATAGCTCCTAAAGTATTTTCATCTTCTTCTTGAATAAATTCTCTTACTGTTTCCCAAATTCCAAAACATTCTGGCCATTTTTGAACTTCTTCATGAACTTCTTTAGTAAAATTATAAGAAATAGTAGATTGAGGAATAGTATAAGGAGTTTGATGAGGAGCTCCCCAAAATACTTTTAATGGACTCTTCTTTATTTCTTCAAATATTTCTTTTAGTCCTTCTAAACCTGAAACAGAAATATATTCATCCAAACCAGAAATCATGCTTGTTGTCCCACATGGAACTACTGCCTTTGCATAGCTAGTAATACTTAATTTACTACATTCACTATGAATATGCCCATCAATAAGTCCTGGTGTTATATATTTTCCAGAAGCATCTATTATTTTAGTATTATCTCCAATATAATCCCTTACATCCCCTATTGCAACTATTGTATCCTTATAAATTGCAATATCTGCAGGATATATTTCACTTGACATTACATTTACTAATGTCCCCTTTGAAATAACTAAATCTGCAGGATATACTCCTCTTCCTGCTCTCACTAATTCTTTTAAATTTTCTACTGTTTGTTCCATCTTTCCTCCATTTTTAAATTTAAATTTTATAATTTTAAATAAAAAAGATACCACACGGCCTTAAAAGGCGAACCAGGTTTCCCGTCCTGCGTCTAGTATCTAAAATGGAATTTTATTCAATTGTTACTTACATTTGATAAAAATAACTTTATCATATTCTTATTTATTCGTCAACCCTAAATTTCTTTTTCCAATAATTTAATTAAATTGTCCATTTCTTGACTAACTGCTTTAAAATTAATTTTTTCTTCTAAATTAACTCCTGCTATTTTCAATTGTTCAACAGGATAATTATTTCCACCAGAACTTAAAAGTTTTAAGTACTTACTGCAAGCTAAAGCTCTTTTTTCTTTTGAATATTTTTCATCTGTTACTAATTCAAATAATTTTGAAGAGGCTGAAAAGCTTGTTGCATACTGATAAACATAATAAGGAGAATTAAAGAAATGTGGAATTCTTGACCATATAATTTTTTGTAAATCATCCATAATCAATTCTTCTCCGAAATATTCTTTAAATAATTTTTCCATTAAATTATCTAAAACATCTGGAGTTATTGCCTCACCTTTTTCAATAATTTTATAAGCTTCATATTCATAATTAGCAAATAAAGCTTGTAAATAATAAGTACCCATTATATTTCCTATAGCCTCTTCTATTAAGGCAATTCTTTCTTTTTTGTCTGTTGTCTTTTCTAACATATACTTTAAAAGTAATTTTTCATTAAAAGTAGAAGCTACTTCTGCAACAAAAATAGTATAATCATTAGTTGCATAAGGTTGATTAATTGTTGAATACATACTATGTAAGGTATGTCCTAATTCATGAGCTAATGTAAATACAGAATCCATAGTTCCATTATAATTTAATAGCATATAAGGATGTACATCATAAATATTTATTGAATATGCTCCGCTTCTTTTATTTGGAGTTTCAAATACATCAAGCCAACCGTCACTTATAGCTTTTTCTAAATTTTTATAATATTCTTCCCCTAAAGGTTTTACTGAATTTAAAACTATTTTTTTGGCTTCATCATATGAAAATTCTTTCTTATAATCTGCTATTTTTATCTGATTATCATAATAGTGATATTCTTGTAAATTTAAAGATTTTTTTCTTAGACCTATATATTTTTTTAATGGTTCAGAATTTTCTTTAGCTGATTCTATAAGATTTTCATAAACTTTTATAGAAATATTATCTGGCTCTAAAGCTTGTTCTAAAGTAGTCGTATAATTTTTAGCTTTTATAAAAGCTACATCTCTTTGTAGTTGACTTTTATATATTGAAGCATAAGTGTTTTTATTTGTTTCATAAGCTTTATATAGGGCTTCAAAAGCATTTTTTCTATCTGTTTGATCTCTATTTTCTCCTAAAATTTTAGAATACATTCCATTTGTAATCTCTACTTCTTCTCCTGAAGATAACTTTATTTTATTCCATTTTATATCCGAAGTAGAAAGCTCATTATATATTGAATTCGTTGCACCCATATATTGAGTAAAATAAGATAATAACTTTTCTTTGTCTATATCTAAAACATGTTTTTTTAATCTGTATATTTCATTTAACATAAATTTATTTTCTTTTAATTTATCATCACTTTCTATCCAAGAATCCATGGTGTCCTTTGGTATTTCTATTATTATAGGAGTTATCCAAGCTGAAAGAACTCCATATTCAGAATAAACAAATTCAATTTCTTGTAATTTTTTAGAAACAAATTGATCCAAAGAATTTAAATCTTTCCACATAAAAGCATATATATATAATTTTTCTAATCTTCTATCTATCTTTTCTTTTAGCTTTATTAATTTTATAAATTCTTCTTTACTATTTTTTATTTTGTCCTGAAAATCTTGAATTTTATTTAAATCTTTTTTTAATTCTAATACATCTTTATCCCAATTTTCCCAGTTTTCATAAATATCTTCTAATTTCCATTTATACTTATCATCTATACTTTTTCTATCTAATATTTTATTCATAAATAATCTCCTTTATATATTTTTTTGTCTTTCTATCCCAGATTATAACAAATAAATTTTATTTTTTAAAATATTTTTGATTTTATATATGAAATATATAATTTATATGATAGAATATATTTAAATCTAGAGTGTGTACCCTAGCTTAAGGAGGAATTTATGGATTTACATTATTTAAAAATTTTTTATGAGGTAGCTAAAGAAAAAAGTTTTACCAAAGCAGCTAATAAATTATTCATTAATCAATCGGCTGTTTCTATTCAAGTAAAGAAATTTGAAGAAATTTTAAATACTAAATTATTTGATAGAAGTTCTAAAAAAATAAGACTTACTTATACTGGTGAAGCCCTTTACAAAATGGCTGAAGATATTTTTAATAAAGTTCAAAGAACAGAAAAAGAAATTAATAGAATTATCAAATTAGGTAAAGCAAAAATTATAATTGGTTCTACTTCTATAATTGGAGATCCTCTTCTACCTAGATTAATGGAAGAATTTGGACAGTCCCATAATGAGATTGAATATGAAATAAAAATTTCTGAAAAAAATATTCTTTTAAAAGAATTAAAAGAAGGAGAAATAGATATAGCTTTAGTTGATGAGGAACATATTATTGATCCAAACTTAGATGTTATAACTGTTGAAAAAGTTCCTTATGTTTTAATTACTTCTAATAAAGATATTTCTATTGAAAATATTTCTGAATATCCTCTTATTACTCGAACTAATGTTCCTAACAATTCTAAAGCTATTAATTATTTAGAAGATAAATATAATTTTATATTTGAAAATAAAATTTCAGTTTTAGGAAGTTTAGAAGTAATCAAAGGTATGGTAAAAAAAGATATCGCAAATGTTATCTTACCTTATTATTCTGTTTCTAAAGAAATTTTAAATGGAACTTTTAAAATTGTTGAAGAATTAGAAGAAATTAAAGATGGATATCAACTTGTAATAACTAAAGATAAAGCTAACCTTACTCCAATAATTAAATTTTTAAATTTTATGTCACATTATAAAATTAACGGATAGGTAATAGAAAGGATAGATTATGAACTTAATAAACTCATATAAAGATGAATTAGAATTACTTATTAACTTTATAAATGAAGAAGAAAAAAATAAAATAACAGAGAAAATTGCTGAAGAATTAGCTAATATTTTTATTTCTGGAAATAAAGTTATGATTTGTGGAAATGGTGGAAGCAATTGTGATGCTATGCATTTTGCTGAAGAATTTACTGGTAGATTTAGGAAAGAAAGACGTCCTTTACCAGCTATATCTATATCTGACTCTTCTCACATAACTTGTGTAGGCAATGATTATGGATTTGATTATATTTTTTCAAAAGGTGTGGAAGCTTTTGGTAAAAAAAATGATATGGTAATTGGAATTTCTACTAGCGGAAATTCTAAAAATGTTATTGAAGCTATGAAAGAAGCTAAAAAAATAGGAATGAAAACCGTTGCTCTTCTTGGTAAAGATGGTGGATTATTAAAAGGTCTTTGTGATTATGAGTTTATAATTCCTGGAAAAACTTCTGATAGAATTCAAGAGATTCATATGATGATTCTCCATATTATAATCGAAGGTGTGGAAAGAATAATGTTTCCTGAAAATTATTAAAACTACTAAAAGACAGAATTTTTTCTGTCTTTTCTTTTAGAATATTATAAAGGAGAACTATGAAAACAATATTTTTGACTATTTTTATTTCAATTAATTTTATTTCATTTTCTAAAGATAACCATTATAATAAAAGAAAAAATGTTGGTTATATTTCAACATTTAATGTTCTTAGATTAGGAAAAAACAAAAAAAATTATATAGAATTATCTAATATTATATCTGAATTTGATATTGTAGGTTTAGTTGAAGTTATAAATAAATCAGGGATTGAAAAACTAGTAGATACAATAAATAATTTTTCTTCTGAAAAATGGGATTTTCATATATCTTCTTATCCTGTTGGAACAAGAAAATATAAAGAATATTACGCTTATGTTTACAACACTAAAAAAGTAAAATTCCTAAAATCTCGAGGATTTTTCAAAGATAAAAAGCATGATTTTATAAGAGAACCTTATGGAGCTGATTTCAAAATAAATAATTTTGATTTTACTTTTATTTTATTACATTCTATTTATGGAAAACATAAAAGTTTAAGAGTAGCTGAAGCTGAAGCTTTGCCTAAGGTATATAACTATTTCCAAAATATGGACAAACAAGAAAATGACATAATCCTTGGAGGAGATTTTAATTTATCTGTTAGAAATCGAGGATTTAAAACTTTGTTTTCTCATAAAGATAATATTATTAATTGTATTTCTCCTAATTTAAAAACAACTATGAGCTCTAAAAAATTAGCTAATCAATATGATAATATTTTTATTTCAAAAAAATACACAAAGGAGTATAATGATGTAAGCGGTACTATTGATTATACCAATGGAAATTATTACTATTCTCGAAAATATATTTCTGATCATCTTCCTATTTTTATAGAAGTTTCTATAGATTTTGATGATGATTAATTTAATTACTATGAAAGGATTTTTATGAAGAAAAAAGCATTTATATTTTTAAATGGAACTATGGACACTAAGCAAGAATTTTATAAAAATATCTTAAAAAATCAAACTGATATTTTTTGTGCAGATGGAGGACTTAAATTTGCTTTAGAAATGAATTTAAAACCCCTTGAAATTTGGGGAGATCTTGATTCTTGTAATGAAAATTTAATAGCTCAAGCAAAAAAATTAAACTGTAAAATTATTAAATTTAACCCTGAAAAAGATTTAACCGATGGAGAATTATTAATTTCAGAAATTTCAAAAAGAAATTATAATGAAATTATTATTTTAGGAGGTCTTGGTGGAAGAACCGATCATTTTTTAACAAATTTAAATCTTCTATTTAAATATAATAATCTTAACTTTATAAGTCATAAAGAAACCATTTTTAAAGTTGAACAAAATTTTAATATCAAAAACAAAATAAATAAAACTATTTCTTTTATTCCTTTTAGTGATAAAGTTGAAAATTTGACTTTAACTGGATTTAAATATCCTTTAAATAATTTTTTATTATTTCGTGGAGATTCTATTTGTAATAGCAATATAATAATTGACTCTAATGCTAATATAAAATTTTCTAGAGGTAATTTAATTGGAATTATCGAAAATTTATAATAAAATTTATTTGACTTTTCTTTTTCTAATATGATAGAATAGTAAAAATACGTAAAGATTTAAAAAATTTGGCGAAATTTTCACAAATTTTTTTTGCCCAAAAATAAGTACTCTTATTTTACGTTAAAGTTATCAATAAAATTAAATATATTAATGGAGGTTAATGAATGAATGAAATTAACACTAAAGGAAAGTTAGTCCTAGGACTTCAACATATCTTAGCTATGTTTGGAGCTACTGTACTTGTCCCTTTTCTTACTGGATTGAATCCTTCTGTTGCTCTTTTATCAGCAGGTCTTGGAACTTTAATTTTCCATGCTTGTACTAAAAGAATTGTTCCTGTATTTTTAGGTTCATCATTTGCATTTATAGGAGCCATTGCTCTTGTTTTAAAGGAAAATGGAATTGCTGAAGTTAAAGGAGGAATTATTGCAGCTGGTTTGGTCTATGTTTTAGTTAGCCAACTTGTTAGAATTTTTGGAGTAGAAAAAGTAAAATCTTTTTTCCCACCAATAGTTGTTGGTCCTACAATCGTAGTTATTGGATTAAGACTTAGTCCTGTAGCTCTTTCAATGGCCGGTTATTCTAATGGAATCTTTGATACTAAAAGTTTAATAGTATCTGGAACTGTTGTAATTTGTATGATTCTTATTTCTTTATTAGGAAAATCTTTCTTAAAATTAGTTCCTATCTTAATGTCTGTAGTTATCGGATATTTAGTTGCTATAACTCTTGGAATGGTAGATTTTGCTCCTATTAAAGAAGCTAGTTGGATTGGTTTTTCTCCAGAAGCCTGGAGTTCACTTACAACTATTCCAAAATTTAGTTTAACTAGTGTACTTGCTATTGCCCCTATTGCATTTGTAGTTTTTATTGAACATATTGGAGACATTACTACAAATGGAGCTGTTGTTGGAAAAGATTTCTTTGCTAATCCTGGAATTGCAAGAACTTTACTTGGTGACGGAATGGCAACTATTGTTGCTGGACTTTTAGGAGGTCCTGCAAATACAACTTATGGTGAAAATACTGGAGTTTTAGCAGTTACTAAAGTTTATGATCCTGCTATTTTAAGAATTGCTGCTTGTTATGCAATTGTACTTTCTTTTATAGGAAAATTTGGGGTAATTTTACAAACTATACCTACTCCTGTTATGGGAGGTATATCAATTATTTTATTTGGAATGATTGCTTCTGTAGGAATGAGAACTCTTATAGAATATAAAATTGATTTTTCTATATCTAGAAATTTAATTATTGCTTCTCTTATTCTTGTACTTGGGATAGGAATAAATAATATTCAAATTTGGAGAACAGTTTCTCTATCTGGTCTTGCTATTGCAGCTTTAGTTGGAGTTACATTAAATAAACTTTTCCCAGAAAATATATAAATCATTTAACTTCCTTTAGATAATTCTAAAGGAAGTTTTTTATTATAAATTTTCTATTAACTAAAAAAGATTCCCTAGTTTCCTAAGGAATCTTTTTTCTTTATTATATTTTATTAAATATGAATAAAACCTAATGATTTTAATAAGATAACTATTAAAACTACTGGAGCTACATATCTTAACATTCCAAACCAAACTTTGAAAAGTGTAAATTTAATAGTATTATCATTTGTAATTTGATTATAAAGATCTTCTTTTTTCCAAACATAACCTATAAAGATACAAGTTAATAATCCACTGATTGGTAAGCATACATTATCAGTTAAATAACATAAGAAATCAAAGAAATTCATTCCAAAGAATATTTTTAAATCTGCCCAAACTCCCATAGATAAAGAAGATGGAACACCTAATAAAAACAATGCCACTGTTAAAATTGCAACTGCTTTTTGTCTCTTCATTTTGAACTGATCTACTAACAATGAAGTACTAACTTCTAAAAGAGAAATTGAAGATGTTAAAGCGGCAAATAAAACTAATACAAAGAACATCAATCCAAATACTTTTCCAAATGCCATTTGTTCAAATACTGCTGGTAATGTTATAAACATCAATCCTGGACCTGCACCTGGTTTAAATCCTAAAGCAAATACTGCCGGTAAGATTGCAAAACCTGCTAACATAGCTACTATTGTATCTAAAATAGGAACTTTAGTTGCATTTCCTAATAAATTTTCTTCTTTTCTTAAATAACTACCATATGTTACTGTAATACCCATAGCTAAACTTAATGAATAAAAAACTTGACTTAAAGCATCTAAGGCTACTGATCCATTAATCTTTGAAAAATCAGGTTTTAAGAAAAACTTAATTCCTGCTCCTGCACCTGGCAATGTTACTGAACGTAAACAAATTAAAATCAACAATCCGAATAATGCTGGCATCATAAATTTACTAGCTTTCTCAATTCCACTTGAAACTCCATTGAAAACTATTGCTGCTGTAGCAACCATAAAGAATAAATGAAATATAATTGGACCATTTGTACTACTTATATAACTTGTAAAATAAGCTGCTTTGTCTCCAGCTATTCCACCCTTTAAAAAAGCAAATACATATTTTAAAACCCATCCACCAATAACACTATAGTAAGATAAGATTAGAAAACTAATAAAAATTTGTAATAATCCTAAATATTTCCAATTTTCACTAACTTTTTTAAATGCTCCAAATGCATCTGATTGACCATTTCTTCCTATTGCCATCTCTGCCAAAATCATTGTAAAACCTATAATCATTACAAAGAATAAATATACAAATAAATATGCTCCTCCACCATTTTTACCTGCTAAATATGGAAATTTCCATAAATTTCCTAAACCTACAGCTGATCCTGCTGCTGCTAAAATAAATCCTAAGGTCGAGCTCCACTGCCCTCTTTTTGCTTCTTTTTCTGCCATAATCATCCCTCCGTTTTATATTTAAATTTTATTAAAAACTAAACCAATAAAGCACCTCAAAAAGAACTTTGTTTGTTTTTTTAGTACATAAATTCTATTTTTTTAGCCTCTTTTTTTCTTATGCCAATCATTCTATACAAATTTTTTATTTCTGTCAACTTTTTTTTTATTTTACCTGATTTATATATATAAAAAAATTAACATAAAATACTATTTTTAAAAGCTTTAAATATATTTAAACTTTATTGAAATATTATTTTTTTTTATGATCTATTTTATTTTATGATTTATTTATTGACATAAGTTCCAATATCTGATAAAATTATGTTATTATAATTTTGAAAAGGAGAAATTTTATGTTTAACAATATACTAATACTGTTCATAATAAACATTTTACTGATACAAATAACTATATTAGTCATACTAATACTAGTCATACGTAGCAGATTTTTTAATATGAATAAAAGTATATTAGGTTTCTTAAAACATAAATCTCTATATAGATTAAATAGTTTTGCGTAATTTTATCTAAAGCAAAATTATAAGTTTGAGAAGAATAAAATTAAGTTTAAGTTAACAACAGCCTAATTACTTGTGAATTAGGCTGTTTTTTATTTTTTAAGATTTAAAAGGGGGATGTATATCATGAATAAGAAAAAAGAGGTTTTAGTGCTTGGTTTTGCACTTTTTGCAATGTTTTTTGGAGCTGGAAATTTAATTTTTCCACCATCTGTAGGAGTTAATATGGGATCTAATTGGTTTTTAGCTGGAATTGGTTTTTTAGCTACTGGAGTTGGACTTCCACTTTTAGGAGTTTTAGCTTTTACTAAAGTAGGAGAAGTAGAAAATTTTGCTAAAATTATTTCACCAAAGTTTAATACTTTGTATTATTCTATTCTTATATTAGTAATTGGTCCTTTATTTGCAATTCCAAGAACTGGATCTACTACTATTGAAATGGGAGTATTTCCTATGTTACCTAATGCTAATCATTTTATGGTTTCTGTTATTACTTCTATTTTATTCTTTGGTATAACTCTTGCTCTTGTATTAAAAGAATCTAAAATTACAGATATTATTGGTAAATTTCTTACTCCAGTAATTCTAATTATTTTAGCTTTAATAACTATTGTTGGAGTAACTACTGATATTGGAACTCCTGTTGTTTCAACAGCAAATAAAGTATTTTCTTATGGGTTTATCCAAGGATATCAAACTATGGATGCTCTTGCTGCAGTTATTTTTGGTGTTGTTATTGTTAGAGGATTAGAAGGAAAAGGAATTAAAGATCCACATGAACAAAGATCTTATTTAAGTAGTGCAGGAATAATTGCCGCTTTAGGTCTTGGACTTATTTACTTATCTTTAATGTATCTTGGATCTAGGGTTAGTGGTATCGAAAGTGGAGCAGCTACAACAAGTTCTGCGCTTTATATTGCTGAAGCTACTTTAGGATCTGCAGGTAAATTAGCTTTTGGTATTTGCGTATCTGTAGCTTGTCTTACTACTTCAGTTGGACTTGTAGCTTTAGTAAGTGATTGGTTTGAAAGAATTACCCCTTTCTCTTATAAAGCAATTGCAATCTTCACTTGTATCTTTTCAACTTTAATGGCTGTTGGAGGAGTTGACTTTATTATAAAATTATCAATTCCTGTTTTAGTTATTTTATATCCAGTTACAATTGTATTAATTTTATTAAATATTTTTGGAATTAAAAATAGAACTGTTTTTGCATCTGTAGCTTACGTTGCTTTAATTGTTGCAATTTTAGAGGTTTTAGGAGGCACTTTCAAACTAACTGCTCTTTCTAAAATGATTTTATATATTCCTCTTGCAAAAGATGGTTTCTCATGGTTAGTTCCATGTCTAGTTGCTGGATTAGTTAGTTTCTTAGTTTCTAATAAAAAAACTAATTAATAAATAGTTTTTATTATCTATTTCATTATATATATAAGGAAATAGATTTAAAATAAATAACGGTTGTTTTAAAAAAGATCTTGTATTATTTTATAATACAAGATCTTTTTTATTTAACAAATAAAATAAGCCACTTAAAAGTGACTTATTAATATTATATTAGCTATTTTTTAATTCTTTAATATTTTCTGAAATTTTATCAGCTTTATCTTGATATTCTTTTTGAATTCTTTTATCTCTTTCTAATATATGTTCTGGTGCTTTCGCTAAGAATTTTTCATTTGATAATTTCTTATTCATTTTTTCTAATTCTTTTTCAATTTTTGCTAATTGAGCTTCTAATTTTTTAACTTCTGCTTCCACATCTAAAAGACCTGTAAGAATCATATAAACCTCTGAATTCATTGTTACTCTAAATCCACTTTGAGCTGGTTTTTCCATATCTTTTCCATAAGAAATTTCTTCTAAATTAGATAAGTTAGTAATAAACATATAGTTATCTTCTATTGTTTTTAACTCATTATCATCTGATGTTTTTATAACAACTTTTGCTAATTTAGCTGGAGATATAGAAGCTTCAGCTCTTATATTTCTAAGAGATGAAACAATTCCTTGAATATAAGCAAATGATTTTTCTACATTTTCATCTACTAATGATTCACTACAAACTGGATATTGTTGTAACATTACTGTTTCTCCATTAGTTTTTATTATTTGCCAAATTTCTTCTGTCATAAATGGCATAAATGGATGTAATAATCTCATTCCAGCTTCTAATATAGACCATAGAACATATTGAGCTGTAGTTTTTTGAGCTTTATCTTCTGAATTATATAATCTTATTTTTGCTAATTCAACATACCAATCACAGAAATCTCCTCTTAAAAACTCATAAACAGATTTTGCTGCTTCGTCTAACTGGAATTTATCTAATTTATCTGCAACTTCTTTTGCTGTTTTATTTAATTTTGAGAATATCCATTTATCTACTAATTCATATTTTAATTCTTCTTTATTTACTTTTGTTACATCAAAATCTTCTAAGTTCATTATAACAAATCTTGATACATTCCAAATTTTATTAGAGAAATTTCTTCCCATTTCAATTAATTTTTCAGAAAAATGAACGTCTTGTCCTTGAGAAGTATTATATAACATTGTAAATCTAATTGCATCTGCTCCGTATTTTTCTATTAAATCAAGAGGATCAGGTGAATTTCCTAAAGATTTTGACATTTTTCTACCAAGATCATCTCTAACTATTCCATGAAGATATACATTATGGAATGGAATATCTCCTTGAGTATATTCTCCAAACATTATCATCCTAGCTACCCAGAAGAATAAAATATCTGCTCCTGTTACTAAAGTTGAAGTTGGATAAAATAATTCTAATTCTTTAGTTTTATCTGGCCAACCTAAAGTTGAGAAAGGCCAAAGTGCTGAAGAAAACCATGTATCTAATACATCTGTCTCTTGTTCTAATTTTACATCTTCTCCATAAAACTCTTTTGCTTGCTTATATGCTTCTGCTTCATCATGTGCAACAAACATTTTCTTATCTGGTCCATACCAAGCAGGTATTCTATGTCCCCACCAAATTTGTCTTGAAATACACCAATCTCTTATGTTATCAAGCCAGTTGTAGTAAACTTTTTCCCATCTTTTTGGCATTATTTTAACTTCACCATTTCTAACCACTTCTAAAGCTTTTTCTGCTAATGGTTTCATTTTTACAAACCATTGTTTGGAAACTCTTGGCTCTATTATTGTATTACATCTATAACAAGTTCCTACATTATGAGATCTTTCTTCAAATTTTATTAAATATCCTTCCGCTTTTAAATCTGCAACTATTTTATCTCTAGCTTCAAATCTATCCATTCCAGAATATTTATATCCTTCAACTATTTTAGCATCATTTGTAAATACATTAATTACTGGAAGATTGAATCTTTCTCCAATAGCAAAGTCATTAGGGTCATGAGCTGGAGTTATTTTTAAGGCTCCTGTTCCAAATTCCATATCAACGTATGAATCTGCAACTATTTCTATTTCTCTTCCCACTAATGGAAGTATTGCTTTTTTACCTACTAAATGTTTGTATCTTTCATCTTCAGGATGAACTGCAATAGCAACGTCACCTAGCATAGTTTCAGGTCTTGTAGTTGCAATTGTTAATTTTTCATCTGTTCCTTTTACTGGATAATTTACATACCAAAATCCACCAGCTTTATCTTCAAATTCTACCTCATCATCTGCAATGGCAGTTCCACATCTTGGACACCAGTTTACCATATATTCACCTTGATAAATCAATCCATCATTATATAACTTTATAAATATATTTTTCACTGATTCTGATAGACCTTCATCCATAGTAAATCTTTCTCTATCCCAATCAAGAGAAGCTCCTATTTTTCTAAGCTGAGAAGTTATTATTCCCCCATGTTTTTCTTTCCATTTCCATGTTTCTTCTATAAACTTATCTCTTCCTAAATCTTCTTTTTTTAATCCATCTTCTGCTAATTTTCTTTCAACTTTATTTTGTGTTGCTATCCCTGCATGGTCCATTCCAGGCATCCATAAAGTATTGCATCCTGACATTCTTTTAAATCTTATTAAAGTATCTTGAATACTATTATTTAAAATATGTCCCATATGTAATATCCCTGTTACATTTGGTGGTGGAATCATTATAGAATAATTATCCTTTTTTTCATCCATAGTTGCTGCAAAATATTTGGAATCCTCCCATATTTTATACCATTTTTTTTCTATTTCCTTAGGAGAATAAACCTTTTCCAATTCTCTCATTACTCTACCTCCAAATTTTAATTATTGTCTTTTTTATATTTTTCTACTACTCTTCCAATATAATCTAATATTTCTTGTTTTCCTGTATTTTTTAATGAAGAATGGAAGAATACGTCATCATGATCAAATTCTAGTCTTGTTTTTATAGCCTTTAAACATTTAGCTCTTGCATTATTTGAAACTTTATCCATTTTAGTAAAAATTATTTTAAAATGCGCACCAAAATGTTCAAGCCACTCTAGCATTTCTAAATCTTCTCCACTTGGAACTCTTCTAATATCCAAAAGAACAAATATAACCTTATTTCTATTACTAGATAAGTATCTTTCCATTGTTTGTCCCCATTCAGCTTTCATTGCCTTTGGTACTTTTGCAAATCCATATCCCGGTAAATCAACAAAATAAAATTCATTATTTATTTTAAAATAATTTATAAGTTGTGTCCTTCCTGGAGTTTTACTCGTTCTTGCTAATTTATTTCTTGTTGTTATACTATTTATTAGTGAAGATTTTCCAACATTTGATCTTCCCACAAAGGCAAATTCTACTCCACCTAATTCTTCTGGATAATCCACTTCATAAACTGCTGATTTCACAAAATCTGCTTGTTTTATTTGCATAATATCTCCTAACTTTTTTACTAACCCTTAAATACAATTTTTTCCACGTCATCATAAGTTTTAGCAAAATTAATTTTCATTTCTTTTAATACTTCTGAAGGTATTTCATCCACATCAACTTTATTGTCATCTGGAAGTATAACTTCTCTTATTCCTGCTCTATGAGCTCCTATAACTTTTTCTTTTACTCCACCAATAGCAAGAACTTCTCCTGTTATTGTTACTTCTCCTGTCATAGCAACATCTTGTCTTATTTTTCTATTTGTAAGAACTGATAAAATTGCTGTTACTATTGTTATTCCTGCAGATGGTCCATCTTTTGGAGTTGCTCCTTCTGGGAAATGAAGATGTATATTTTTCTTATTCATAAAATCTTCAGATTTTATATTATATTTTTCAAAGTTTGATTTAACATAAGTAAAGGCAACTTGTGCTGACTCTTTCATTACGTCTCCTAATGTACCTGTAAGCGTTATATTTCCTTTTCCAGGAATTAAGACGCCTTGAACCTCCAATGTTACTCCACCCACCGATGTCCAAGCAAGTCCATTTACAATTCCAACTTTGCTTATTTTTTCCTTTAATTTTTCAGGTCTAAATTTAGGTTTACCTAAATATTTTTCTAAATTAGAAACTGTTATGTTAACTTTAGAAACTTTGTCTTTAATAACTTTTCTTGCTAATTTTCTAAATAAGTTATTTATTTCTCTTTTTAAATTTCTAACTCCAGCTTCCCTTGTATATTCATTTATTATTTTTAATATTACTTTATCAGAAATATTAATTTTTATTTTTTCTAATCCATTTTCTTGTTGAAGTTGTTTAACTATATATCTTTTTGCTATATTTAATTTTTCAAATTCTGTATAAGAAGAAATAGTCACTATTTCCATTCTATCAATTAATGGTCCTGGTATATTTCTTAAATCATTAGCTGTTCCAAGGAAAAATACATCTGATAAATCAAAAGGATAATCCACATAATGATCTTCAAAATGAATGTTTTGCTCTGGATCTAAAACTTCAAGCATAGCTGATGCTGGGTCTCCCTTAAAATCACTTGCCATTTTATCAAGCTCATCTAATAAAATAAATGGATTTTTAGTTCCTGCTATTTTCATAGCCTTCATTATTCTTCCTGGCATAGAACCTATATAAGTTCTTCTATGTCCTCTTATTTCTGCTTCATCTCTAACTCCACCTAGAGAAACCCTTACAAATTTTCTACCCATTGCATCTGCAATAGATTTTGCAATTGAGGTTTTCCCTACTCCTGGAGGTCCTACTAAACAAAGTATAGTTCCTTTCATTTTTGGATTAAGCTTTTTTACTGCTAAATAATCTAAAACTCTATCCTTTACTTCTTTTAATCCATAATGATCTCTTTCTAATATTTCATTAGCTTTAACTATATCCAAATGATCTTTAGTTGTTTTTTTCCAAGGTAAATCAAGTAATACATCTATATAGTTTCTAGACACTGATGCTTCTGCAGAAAATGCTGGCATTTTAGAAACTTTTTTTAATTCTGATTCTATTTTTTTTCTTACTCCTTGAGGAAGCTTAACTTTTTCTAATTTTTTTAGAATCTCATCATCTTCTTCGCTAATCTCTCCTTCTCCACCAAGCTCATCCTTAAGAGCACTTATTTTCTCTTTTATATAATAAGCTTTTTGAGCAGCATCTATTTTATTTCTTACTTTTGTTTCTACATTTGTTTCTATTTTCAATATTTCCATTTCATTTAATATAAGTTCTAATAAATAAAATCCTCTTTCTTTTACATCAAATTTTTCTAAAAGAGACTGCTTCTTTTTAGTATCAACTTTTAAATTATTACATATTAAATCTAATCCTGCTTCAATATTTTCTGTTTCCTCTAAACTTAACAATATTTCTTTAGATAAATTTTGTTCTATTTCTATATATTTTTCAAAGTTAGATACTATTTTTCTATATACTGCTATCGTTTCTTTATCATATTCTGTTTCTGGTTCAACTATTGTATACTCTGCTGTTATAAAACCATCCTCATCTTCTATATTTTCAACAATAACTTTTTTTTCAACTTCTATTAATAATTTAATAGTTTTATTTGGCATTGTAATTTTTTGTAAAATACTAGCTATAACTCCAACTTTATAAACATCTTCAGGAAAAGATGGGTTCTCTTTTTCAAGTTCTTTTTGAGAAACTAATAATATTTTAGTTTCTTCATTTTCAGTCACTTTATTTATTGTTTTTAAACTTTTTTCTCTTCCCACATATATCGGACGAACTGCTCCTGGAAATGTAACTAAATCTCTTGTAGGCAAAAACGCTATTCTATTGCTCATTTGCTATTCCCCCTTTTTTATTAACTTTACCTTTTGATAATCATCTAAAGAATCTTTATCAACTATCACTTTTTCTATATTCTCTTCTTTTTTAGATGGAATTTCATACATTAATTCTATCATAGTTCTTTCCATTATTGCTCTTAATCCTCTAGCACCTATTTTTCTTTCTAAAGCTCTTCTTGCAACTTCTTTTAAAGCTTCTTCTGTTATCTCTAACTGTATATCTTCCATTTCAAAGAATTTTTTATATTGCTTAACTATTGCATTTTTAGGTTCTACTAATATTCTTAGTAACGCTTCTTCATCTAAATTTTGTAATGTTGTTATAAGCGGTAATCTTCCTACTAATTCAGGAATAATACCTTGTTTTATTAAATCTTCAGGAGTAACTTTTGTAAAAACTTCTCCTTCATTACCTAATTTTTCTTTAACTACATTAGATCCAAAACCTATATTTTTATTTTGTGTCCTTTTATTTATTACTTTTTCTAATCCTTCAAAAGCTCCGCCAACAATAAATAATATATTTTTAGTATCTATTTCAATTAAAGGTTGATTAGGATGCTTCCTTCCACCCTCTGGAGGAACTTGAGATTTTGTTCCTTCTATTATTTTTAATAATGCTTGTTGAACACCTTCTCCAGATACATCTCTTGTAATAGATGTATTTTCAGATTTTCTAGCTATCTTATCTATTTCATCAATAAATATTATTCCATGTTCTGCTGCATTTACATCATAATCAGCTGCTTGTAATAATCTAACTAAAACATTCTCAACATCGTCCCCAACATATCCTGCTTCTGTTAAAGTAGTTGCATCTGCTATGGCAAATGGTATATGTAATATTTTAGCAAGAGTTTGAGCCATTAAAGTTTTTCCTGAACCTGTTGGTCCTATTACTAAAACATTAGATTTTTGAAGTTCTATTCCATCGTCTTCTGCTTTATTATCCCCATTATTTGCTAATACTTTTATTCTTTTATAATGATTATAAACAGAAACAGAAAGAATTTTTTTAGCTTCTTCTTGTCCTATTACATATTCATCTAATTTTTCTTTTATCTTTTTAGGAGTTAAAAGTTTTATTGCTTCTAATTTTTTTAACTCTCCTTCAGATTTAACTTCTTCTATAACCTCTTCAGAGAATTCTAGCATTTCATAACATGTTTCCACACATTCTTCACAGATATAAGATCCTTCCATTCCTCTAAAAAGTTTTCCTACTTCCTCTTGTGATCTTCCACAAAAAGAACAAACTACCTTATCCATATTGTCTCCTTTCTAAAAGATCCCATTATCTTTTGTTATAAATTTTATCGATAATTCCGTAATCTAATGCCTCTTTTGCTGACATAAAATTATCTCTCTCTGTATCTTTTAATATTTCTTCTTTTGTTTTTCCACAATTTTTAGCTAAAATTTTACTTAAAGTATTTTTTATTTTTAGTATTTCTCTAGCTTGAATTTCAATATCTGTTGCTTGTCCTTGAGCTCCACCAAGAGGCTGATGTATCATCACCCTTGAATTTTCTAAAGCTGCTCTCTTTCCTTTAGCTCCTGCTGATAAAAGAAAAGCTCCCATACTTGCAGCTTGACCTATACAAATAGTTTGAACATCTGGTTTAATATAGTTCATAGTATCATATATTGCCATTCCTGCTGTAACAACTCCTCCAGGACTATTTATATACATAATTATATCTTTTTCTGGATCCTCTGCTTCTAAAAATAAAAGCTGAGCTACTATTGCATTTGCTACATTATCATTTACCTCTGTCCCTAAAAATATAATTCTATCTTTCAATAGCCTTGAATAAATATCATAAGATCTCTCTCCATTGCTAGTACTTTCTATTACTACTGGATTATAATACATATATTATCCCCTCCTTTATAGAAAAAATAAAACTTTTTATTTTTTCTATAAAGGGACATTGGGAAAATCCCAATGTCTCCTTTTTTATTTTTATTTAACGTTTGCTACTAAGAAATCCATTGCTTTATTTATTACTAAATCAGCTTTTATGCTTCCTTTGAACTCGTCCATTTTTTTATTTTTATTTAATTCTGCTTCTAAATCTTCAAATGTCATTCCATAAGAAGCTGCAAATTCTTTTGCTTTTTCTGTTAATTCTTCTTCTGTTACTTCTATTTTTTCCTCTTGAGCTATTCTATCTAAAACTAAGTCCATTTTTACTTTGTTTTCACTCATAGGAGCTAATTGATCATAAATACTTTCCATTGTTGAACCTGTCATTTTTAAGTATTGTTCAAATTCCATTCCTTGAGATTTTAATTGTTGTGCAAATTGGTTGATTTTAGCATCTACTTCTTGCATTACTAAAGATTTAGGAACTTCTACTTCTGTTAATTCCATAACTTTTTGTAATACTCTTCCTTTAAATTCAACTTCAGCTGCTTCTTTTCCTTTTTTCTCAGTTTCTTCTCCTAATTTAGCTTTTAAATCTTCAACATTTTCATATTTTAATTCTTTTGCTAATTCATCATTTAACTCAGGAGTAGCTAATTTTTTTATAGCATTTACTTTTACTTTAAATAAAGCAGGTTTTCCAGCTAAATTTTCTGCATGATATTGCTCAGGGAAAGTTACATTTACTTCTCCTTCTTGTCCTACAGTATATCCTACTAATTGGTCTTCAAAAGTATCAATGAAAGAATGACTTCCTAATTCTAAAGTATGAGAATCAGCTTTTCCTCCTTCAAATGCAACTCCATCAACAAATCCTTCAAATGCAAGATCCATTGTATCTCCCATTTCAGCTTTATGTCCTTCTTCACACTCTTCTAATTTAGCTTTTCCTTTTAATAATTCAGCTATTGCTGCTTCTAATTTGTCATCAGACATTTCAAATTCTGTTTTTTCTATTTCTAAATCTTTATATTGACCTAATGTGAATTCAGGGAATACATCTATTGAAGCAGTGATTTCAAATCCACCATCTTTTTTATCAGCTTTTGCATTATATAAAGGGCTAATTGGTTTTAATTCCTCTTCCTTTATAACATTTACAAAATCTGTTTTGATTAATTTGTCAGTAATTTCTTCTTTAATTTCTTTTTCGAATTTTGATTCTATTTGATCAATAGGTGCATGTCCTTTTCTGAATCCTGGAACCTCTACATTTTTTTGAATTTCTGCAAGTACTTGCTTCTCTACTGGTGCAAATTCTTCCTTATCCCAAGTCATTGTAATCTCTAAAGCTGATTTTTCAAGTTTTTTAATTTCGTGTTTCATTTTTTCCTCCTTAGTTTTTTATATAAAATTTATTTTATACTCTTTATTCTTATGTTATATCTTTCTTTACCTCTTACCATTATTTTTTCAGGATAATAAACTATTTTTAAATCATTTAAATTCTTTATATTTTTTATATCATTTGATAAATTAAAAGCAATATAAGAATATTCTTTATTATCTTTTCTCAAGATTCCACTAAAATGTCTATCTTCCACTCCAAACTTTTCAATTGTTTTTATTTCAATATTTTTATCTGAAAATAATGGCTGCTTATTTGATAATCCATAAGGAGATAATTTTTTCATATCTTCCAACAAATTTTCATCTATATCATTAACTGATAGTTCTGTATCAATTTCTATTATTTGACGTTCTTTTTCTTTATCTAAATTATTAACTTTTTCCGCAAATATTTTTTCAATTTTATCTAAATTTTCAACTTTAGCTACAAATCCTGCTGCTAAATCATGTCCTCCAAACCTAATAAAGTTATCTTTTATATCTGCAAATATATTAAATACATTGACTCCATTACTACTTCTACAAGAAGCTTTTCCAACTCCATTGCTAATAGCTACTAATATTACTGGAACACCGTACTTTATGGATAATCTTGAAGATACCACCCCAATAACCCCTGGATGCCAATTTTTAGACTTTAAATATATATATTTTTCTTGCCTATTATCTGTATAAGACTCTATTATATCAATAGCTTCATCAAATATTTTTTTTTCTAATCTTCTTCTTATTTTATTCATTTTTTTCATTTCTTCAATGATATTATATATTTTAAAATCATCCTCTTCTATGAAAAAATCTGCTCCCACTTTTGAAATTCCTATTCTTCCCAAGGAATTTATCAAAGGAGAAATAAAATAGCTTACATCAGTTGTAGTTATTCTTTTATTTTGAAATCTTAAATACTTCAAAAGATAAAATAATCCATTAACATTAGTATTTTTCAAAACCTTTAGACCATTGCTAATAATTATTCTATTCTCATCAATCATCGGAACAACATCTGCAACTGTTCCTATCATTATTATATCTAAGTATTTATATAAATTTTCTTCAGATATTCCTAATTTTCTGTATAAACCTTGAGCTAATTTTAAAGCTACTCCTGCTCCAGACAAATATTTAAATTTATATGTCTTGCTTATTTTAGGATTTATCAAGATATACTCATCATCAAATTCTTCTTTTTCAGATTTATGATGATCTGTAACTATAATATCTACACCTATGCTTTTAGCATATCTTATATCCTCTATTGAGTTTGCTCCTGTATCTACAGTAATTACAAGTTTTCCTTTCTTGCTTTTTACGAAATCTGCAGTTTTTTTATCAAATCCATAGTTTTCTTCCATTCTATTTGGAATATAATAGCCTGTTTTTATTCCTATACTTCTAAAAACATGAACTAAAAAAGCTGTAGCACTTATTCCATCAACATCATAATCACCATATATATATATCTTTTCATGATTATTCTTTTTTTCTATAATTTTTAAAACAGCCTCTTCCATTTTTTCAAATTCAAAAGGATCTCTAAGCTGATTTAAATCAGGATTTATAAATTTATTCACTTCTTCTTTTTCAGTTAATTGTTTCTTCAACAAAAGTTTTGTAAGTATATTTGAAGTTCCCCATTCTATAGATTTTTCTTTTACTAAAGAATCTTCTATATTGCTATTTTTCCACAACATTGTCTTCGCCTAGCCCTTATTTGTTTTTAAATCATCTAGTAATTTAGAAATTTTAACAGCGTATTCTATAGAGGTGTCTAATTTAACTCTCATTTCAGGTGTATATCTAAGGGCTAAATTTCTTGCTACTTCTTTTCTTAGAAAACCTCTTATTTCATTTAAACCTTCTAAAACTTTTGAGTTATCTATATTTTTACCTTGTACAGGTAAAACTGTAAAATATAAATCTGCAAATTTCAAGTCTTCTGTTACTCTAACTTTTGTTAAAGAAACTAAACCTTTAACTTTTGGATTTTTTATATCACTTAAAAATAGCATTGAAACAACCCTTAATATTTCCTTTTCTATAGAAGCTAATCTTTCTTTTCTCATTTTCTTGCCTCCTTCTAATTAAAAAGTAAACTTATTTTTTATCGTTAAGAGTTCTTTTTATTTCTACAACATCAAATGCTTCTACTATATCATCTACTTTTATATCATTAAAGTTTTCTATTCCTAATCCACATTCTTGACCAGCAACAACTTCTTTAACATCATCTTTAAATCTTTTTAAAGATGCTAATTTCCCTTCATATACAATAGTTCCATTTCTAAGTATTCTTACATTTGACTCTCTTCTTACTTTTCCATCTACAACAACACATCCAGCTACATTTCCTACTTTTGTAACTTTGAATATTTGTTTGATTTCTATTCTTCCTAAATAGCTTTCTTTATATTCTGGTTTTAACATACCTGTTAAAGCTTTTTCTACATCTTCAATTATTTCATAAATTATAGAAGATGTTCTTATTTCTATTCCTGCTTTTTCAGCATCTTTTATAGCTTTAGTTGTTGGTCTAACATTAAATCCTACCACAATTGCTCCTGAAACTTCTGCAAGTCTTACATCACTTTCAGTTATTGCTCCTGGAGTTGCTTGAACTATATTAACTGCAACTTCATCATTATTTAATTTCATTAATGATTCAACTAGTGCTTGTGCAGATCCTTTAGAATCAGCTCTTATAACTAAGTTTAATTCCTTAATTCCTTCTTGTTCAAAACTTTCTGATAATGACTCTAGAGTTACTGTTTTTCTTGATTGTTCTCCTAATCTTCTTTCTTTAGTCATTTCTTCAACTATTCTTTTTGCATGTTGTTCATTTTGAATTACATAAACAGAATCTCCTGCATCTGGAACAGTATTAAATCCTATTATTTCAACTGGTTGAGACATTTCAGCTTTATTTACTTTTTTACCTTTATCATCAATTAGAGCTCTTATTTTACCATAAGATTCTCCTGCAACAACAACGTCTCCAATTTTCACATTACCCTCTTGGATTAATATATCTGCAACTGGCCCAACTTGTGCATCTAATTTAGATTCAAGAACTACTGCCTTACCTCTTTTTTTAGGATTAGCTTTTAGTTCTAATATTTCAGCTGTTAATAGAATTGTTTCTAATAAATCATCTAGATTCATTCTAGCTTTAGCAGAAACTTCTACAAATTCTACGTCTCCACCCCATTCAACTGAAACTAAACCATATTCCATTAACTCTTGTTTAACTTTTAAAGGATTAGCTTCTGGCTTATCTATTTTGTTAACTGCTATAATTATTGGAACATTAGCAGCTTTAGCATGTGATATTGCCTCAACTGTTTGTGGCATTACACCATCATCTGCAGCTACAACTAATATTGCTATATCAGTTACTTGCGCTCCTCTTGCTCTCATATCTGTAAAAGCCTCATGTCCTGGTGTATCTACAAAAGTTATTTTTTTACCATCTTTAACAACTTGATAAGCACCTATTTTTTGTGTAATTCCACCAGCTTCTCCATCAACAACTTGAGTACTTCTAATTGCATCTAAAAGAGATGTTTTACCATGGTCAACATGTCCCATTATTGTTATAACTGGAGCTCTTTCTTCTAAATCAGCTTCTTTATCTTCTATCTCTAAAGCAAATTTATCTCCAAATTCAATTTTTTCTTCTTCTTCAGCTTCTACTAAGATATCATATTCTGCTGCTAATTCTTCTGCTAATTCTAAATTAACTGGACTGTTTATTGTATACATTCCACCTTGCAAAAATAATTTTTTTATTAAACTAGAACTATTCACTCCTAATTTTTCAGCAAAATCACCTAAAGTCATTTCACCTCTCATTTTTATTATTTTTATTCCATCTTCTTCTACTAAAACACCAGCTTCTGTGTCTGCTTTTTTAACAACAAAATCTGCTCTTCTACCTTTTTTCTTTTTTTTATTTTTATTTTTTTTCTCTTTTTTCTTATCTATGTTTTTTACCTCTTTATTTTCTTTATTTTTTATTTTTTTCTTTTTATTTTTATTTTTTCTCTCTTTTTTATCATCTTTTAAAAAATGATTTTTTATTTTATCTACCTGATCATCTGTTAAACCAGATAAATGAGAAGATACCTCTATCCCTAATTCTTTAATCAAGCTTAAAAACTCTTTATTTCCTATCTCATATTTTTTTGCTAATTCATGAACTCTTACTTTCATTTATTCTTAGCACCCCCTTCAAAACTTATTCTATAAGTCCTCGGGCCACCTTCTTATTTTTAACAGCAATCACATTTACTTCTTCTTTGTTGAATATTTCTCCTAACTGAATTTTACTTCCATAATGAACATAACTAATGTTTTTTTCATTTGCTTTTTTTATTAATTTATTATCATTTTTTTCGCTTATATCTTCAGCTATTATCATAAAATGAATTTTATCTATCTCTTCTAAAATCATATTTATTCCAAAAACTAATTCTTGAGAATTTTTCATTGCTTTCAAAACTTTAAGATAATCCTTGGTATCTTTTTTTAATAAGTTTAACATTTTTAGTAAGTCATCTATTTCCATTTTTATTTTCTTATGTTTTGATAATCTTTTTATACATTCTTGAGATTTGCATACATATTTCCCTCTTTGTTGAGCCTTCATTTTCTCATCAAAGGAATATTTAGAGCCTTTTTCAACAATCCTAAACAATTTATCTTTAGTATATTTTTTCCTACAGATTATACATGTTCTTTCAGAAATCTTAGTCATTGTTTTCCTCTGTTGTTTCTTTTACTTTTATATCTACTCTCATTCCAGTTAATTTTGCTGCTAATCTTGCATTTTGACCATTTTTACCAATAGCTAATGATAATTGAGAAGGGTCAACAATAACTCTTGCTGTAGTATCATCTTCTAAAATTTCAACACTATTTACTTTTGCTGGGCTAAGTACTGCTGATACAAATTCTTCTCTTGATTCTTTCCATTCAACTATATCTATTTTTTCTCCATTTAATTCATCTACAATATTTCTTATTCTTAGTCCTTTTTGTCCTATACAAGCTCCTATTGTATCAATATTTTTATCTTCAGAATAAACTGCTATTTTAGCTCTTGATCCAGCTTCTCTTGCAACTGATTTAATTTCTATTAATCCTTCAGATATTTCAGGGATTTCTAATTCAAATAATTTTCTTAAAAGTCCCTCATTTTTTCTAGATATTACTATTTTAGGGAATTTGCTTGTTTTTTCAACTTCTGCAACATAAACTTTAATTCTATCCCCTACTCTATATACATCAGATGGTGATTGCTCTGATATAGGTAGAACTGCTTCAGTCCCATCAAACTCTATAAAAATACTTTTTCTATCGTCGATTCTTCTTATAATTCCGATAATTATATCTTTTTCTCTAACTTTAAATTTATCATAAATCCCTGTTCTTTCAGCTTCTCTAACTTTTTGAATAACTATTTGTTTACCGTTTTGAATTGCATTTCTTCTGAATTCTTCACAATTAACTTCAATTTTTATTTCGTCACCTATTTTAACTCTTTTCTTATATTCTTTAGCATCCTCTAAAGAAATTTCTAAAGCTGCATCATAAACATCATCAACAATAGTTTTTAATTCATAGACCTTAATTTCTCCTGTTGTTCTGTTTATTTCAACCTGAACATTTTCTTCTTCTCCAAAATGTTTTTTATAAGCTGCTAAAAGAGCTTGTTCCACTGTTTCTAATAAACTTTCTTGACTTAATCCTTTTGACTTTTCTAACTCCTCTAATGCTGCTAGAAATTTTTTACCGTCTTTACTTCTCATTTTCTCCTCCTAAAGTCTAATTTTAATTATCTTTAAAATCATAGACTAGATTAGACTTCCTAATCTCTTTAAATGGTATTTGTAATTCTTCCTCAGTTTGAAGAAATACAGTATCGTTTTCAAATTTTGTTAATATACCTTCAAAATTCTTTTTATCATTTAACTTATGTTTTAGACTTACTCTTATCTTTGAACCTTGAAATCTAATAAAATCTCTTGGCTTTTTCAAAGGTCTTTCTATCCCAGGTGAAGAAATTTCTAAAAAGAACTTTTTGTCAATAATCTTATCAATATCTTCATCAATAGCTAAACTTACTTTAGCACAATCATCTAAAGATACTTCCTTATCTAAATACTCTATATAAACCCTTACATACCAGTATCCACCATCTTGAAGATATTCTATATCAACTAGTTCTAATTTCATTTCTTTTAAAACTGGATTAACTATCTTCTCTATTTTTTCTATAACCTTCAGTTTTTCTTCCTTTTCCAAAACAATTCACCTCTCTTTCTAATCCTTACCATAAATAAAGAGTGGGTCTCCCCACTCTTCTCTAAATAATATACTTTACCTCGAAATTATACCACATAAATCCAAAAAAATCAATCATTCTTTAGATTTTTTGCACCTCTAACCAAGGTCATAAAGACTTGTTTTTTGTCATTTATAAATTAAAATATTTTTTTAATTCTTCTACTTTATCTATTCTTTCCCAAGGAAGATCAATATCAGTTCTTCCTATGTGACCAAAAGCTGCAAGATCTTGATATTTAAATTCTCCGCTTCTTAATTTTAAATCTCTTTCAATCCCTCTTGGAGTTAAATCAAATATATTTTTTACTGCTTTCGATAAGTCTATTTCATCAACTTTCCCTGTTCCAAATGTATCCACTTTTATTGATATTGGCTCTACTACTCCTATGGCATAAGATAATTGAACCTCACATTTGTAAGCTAAATCAGCTGCAACTATATTTTTTGCAACCCATCTTGCTGCATAAGCTGCAGATCTATCAACTTTAGAAGGGTCTTTTCCAGAAAAAGCTCCTCCTCCATGTCTAAAGTACCCACCATATGTATCAACTATAATTTTTCTACCTGTTAATCCTGTATCTCCGTGAGGTCCCCCAATTATAAATTGACCTGTAGGATTTATAAATATTTTTTTTACATCTTCAAATTTCAAATTATATTTTCTAAGAACAGGATCTATCACCAATTCTTTTAAATCTTTATGGATTTTTTCTTGTGTAACATCTGGATTATGTTGAGCTGATACTACTATTGCTTCAACAAATTGTATTTTTTCATTTTTATCATAAGCTAAAGTTACCTGAGATTTAGCATCTGGTCTTGCCCAAGCTAATACCCCATTATCTTTTAATTCCACATAAACTTTTAATATTTCTCTTGCTAATATAAGAGCAAGTGGCATAAGTTCTGGAGTTTCTTTTACAGCTCCACCAAACATTATTCCCTGGTCTCCTGCTCCACCTCTATCAACTCCCATTGCAATATCTGGAGATTGAGCATGTATTGAATTAAAGACCCCACAGTCACTGTCAAATCCCATTCCTGGTTTATATCCTATTTCTCTTATTTTATCTCTTACTACATTTTGAATATTTACAAAAGTTTTAGTTGTTATTTCACCTCCAACTATAACCTGTCCTGTTGTACAAAATACTTCACACGCTACTCTTGATTCTTGATCATCTTTCAAACACGCATCTAAAACTGCATCTGATATTTGATCAGAAACTTTATCTGGATGTCCTGGGGAAACGCATTCTGAAGTAAAATAAATTAAATCTTCCATTAAATCCTCCTTAAAATATTATATATCTAAACATTATAATAATATATTCCAAATTTTTATTTTCAAATAAAAAGTCCTTTCCATAGGAAAGGACATAATATATTCATACTTGTCCCATCTATTTGGAATTAGCACCACACAATAATGTAGGTTGCTGAGACATCTACGGGCCAATCCCTCCGTCTCTCTTGATGGTATTTCAGTATATATTTTATTATTCTTTGTTCAAAAAGTCAAGATTTTTTTTAAAAAGTATATATGATTCCAACTCCCCCTGCATAAACTAAACCGTTCTCAACAATAGGAGAGTTTTTAATTTCATCAGAAAATTTCATTATACCTATAAAACCTAGTAAAGAAAAAGCATCTGTCAATCTATAAGAACTTGTAACTCCTATTCCTATAGAATATCCATCATCCCCATCATAAGAATTTAAAACTGTACTAGTAGAAGCTTCCCCAGAATCTATACCAAAATAGTAATCTACTAAACTAGAATTATAATAACTAAAACTTACTGAAGGTTTTACTATTAAATCAGCATTTACAACATAAGGTTTTTCTATTCTAAGAGATACTGTCCCTCCTTCTTTACCTACTTCCGCATTCAATATTGTTTCTATATCATAAATTCCATTATAATATTTAAATTCACTTCCTAACATAAATTGATAATCTCTATCATCAATTCCTTTATATCCTGAATCCAAATCACTTGCTTCAACTTCATAACCTCCAAAAGGTATTGCATACAAAGAAAAAGTATAAATATCATCTTGTAAAAATCTATACCCTAAATGTATACTATTAGTCGTTTTTGCATCTATAAAATAATTATCGTACTCATAATTTAACATTGGTAAAACATAAGAATTATCTCCACCTTTGAAGAATTCATTTGTAACACCATATCCTATTCCTACACTAGATCCTAAAGCTACTTGTGACGCTAATAATAGTGCTGAGGAAATTAAAGCTATTTTCTTCATAAAATCCCTCCATTATAATTATTTGTTCATATGCTTCTCTTCTCTTTTTATTTTTATAAAATTATAATTACCTGCAACTTTTCTTTTAAAACTAAACTTTCCATTGGTAGGAAAAATAGCTATTCTTCTTATATCAAATAAATTTTCTTGAAATGAAACATCTCCATTATCTGTAGTTACAGCAAACTCATACCCTGCTTCTTCAACAAATCTTTTAACAACATCGCTTCTATGTCCATAAGGATATGCAAAACTTATTAATTTTTTTCCTAATTTTTTTTCTAAAATTTCTTTACTTTCAATTATTTCTTTTTTTGCAATTTTAGGATTTAGATCTCCCATCTTTGAATGAGTCATTGAATGTCCACCAAACTCTATCCCATAATCTTGCATCTCTAAAATTTCTTCATCTGACATTAAATGAAAAACTTTTTCTGGGGTAAATCCATTTTCCACATCCCATTTATTGTATTTTAATTCACCTAATAAATAAATAACTGCTTTAAAACCAAATTCTTTAAGAATTGGAAATGCTAGTTCATAATTATCCTTATAACCATCATCAAAAGTAAGGATTATAAGTTTTTTTCCTTTTTCAAATCTTTGTTTATAATTATTATTACTTAAATCCTCAAAAGTAACTGTTTCATAACCTTTGTCTTTCAAATACTGCATATGCTGTCTAAAAAATTTTTCCTCTATATATGTACCATGAACTCCTTTTTCTTCTTCTTCACCCTTTATAACTCTATGATACATTACAATTGGTATTTCATATCTTTTTTTTAACACATATTGTTTAGAATAAATTTTTTCTATTCTATCCACTATTTTTTCCAAAGAAAAGTTCCTTTCAACTTTATTCCTCAATTCCAATAAACTTCCATGAGATTTTGCTATTGCATTATTAATATCTTGAGATATTCCTCTTACTTCTACTTTACCTGATAGATTTTCGATTATACTAATATCTCCAAAATTACTTTTTAAACCATACTCTATATTACTTATTCCAATAGCTCCTAAATATTCATTTTCTCCAACAGCAATAACTGGTCTTCCTGATAAAATTCCCTCAACAGCAACTCTGCCTGCTCCTATAACTATTGACGAATTACAAATTTCTTCATAAACATTATTAATATAACCCATGAATTCAACTTTATCTTTAAATTTTTCAAATCTTTTAGGAACTGTTTTTCCTCCTATGACTCTAATTTTCAAATCACTTCTTTTGTAAATTTCTTCTAATATATCATAACAAACATCCCCTTTTGGACCAGATAATCTTCCTATAATAGAAACTACAACATTTTCTTTGTTATCTTCCATTGGATTAAAATGATATTCTCTACAATCCACTGGATTTCTTAAAACTTCTATTTTAGATTTATCCACTCCTAACTCTGTTACTAATTGATGTTGAACATTTTCGCAAACTGTTATTCCATAATCTCCAAAACATTTAATTAATTTCCTACTTAAATGTACTGGTTGCTTTCCATGAGTGGTTGTTATCAGTGGAATTCTAGCTATTTTACAAGCTAAAGAAGCACTCCAAGCAGAAGCTCTAGAGTGGGCATGAACAACCTGTATATCATTTTCTTTTATAATTTTTAGTAATTTTATTACATGATTAGTTCTTTGAAATAAACTTCTTTTATTAAATTCAACTTTAAAATACTCCGCTTTTGTTTCTTTAGTTAAAGTATCTGAAACAACAAAAACTTTATTCCCTCTTTTTATTAACTCATTGCTAAGAGTTACTGCGTAAACTTCCGCTCCTGTAACTTCTAACTGAGATAATGCCATTAATATATTCATATTACCTCACTTTTAATCTTCTAAATCTTTTATTAACATAATATAATGCTTTATTTTTCCATCATATTTTTCTACTATTTCTTGATTTATTCTAGAGTAATTCTCATTTTCTTCATATAATTGTCTCTCAAGTATTTTAAAACGTTTTTTTAATTTTTTTAACTTTTTAGTTGTAATTTCTTCTTCTAAAACTTTATCAAACATTTTTTCAGAAGCATTATAACTTTTTTTAAATTCATAATTATTATAATAACGTATTCCAGAACAAGAGCTCATTAAAATTGTAATAACTATCAAACCTAACTTTTTCAAAATTACACACTCCTTGACTATTAAGTCAATATTTTCCTCGAGCATAACATAATTTTTACGCTTTAGTCAATATTATTTATATTTTTATTAAAGTACTTTAAAAAGCAAGAAATATCTTTAGAAATAAACTCCCAAGTATGATATTCATTTTTATAAATATACCCTTGAAAATCCACATTATATTTCTTCAATCTTCCTACTATATCAATCCATTGTTGAAACATTAGATAAGGTTTTTTATCTTCAGATCCTACACTCAAATAAAATTTCTTTCCTTTAAATTCTTTTTCTTCCATGATTTTAATTATACTATATGGATCCTGTTTTAAAATTCTCCAACCCCACGGACTAAAAATTTTTATAAAATTTGATTTATCTACATCATTAAATAAAATTTTAGGAATATAAACATATTTCATTATTCTCATAACTCTTCTATTTACGCTCATTCTTATAAGACTTACAGCTCCTGAAAAACTTCCAACTACTTGAAAATGTTTAAGATGTCTTAAACCTATTTTATACGCTGCATAGCCTCCCATAGAAAAACCTGCTATCCCTAATTTTCCATTTGGAGTAATCTTTCTTATTTCTTTATATAATTCATCCATTATATAATCTTCATATTTATAATTATTATCCTCATAAAAGTTGGTATACCAACTTTCACCATTGTATCCAGAATCAGGCAATATAAAAATCATATCTCCTATTTCCCTATTTTTTTTTAATTTTAAATAATTTTCTAATAATTTTCCTCTCTCTAACCAATCCTCACTAGAATCTCTAATTCCATGAAGTAAAACTAAACAAGGAAGATCTTTTAAATCTAATTTTTTTTTGGGAGTAACTATAATAAATCTCATACTTTCTTTAACATGAACGCTTTCTATATTTTTAATTTGTATTTTAAGATTATCATTAACTTCTTCTTTACTTATATCATTTAATTCTAACCCTTTTCCTTTATTATATTTAACCTCTTCATAAGATAATACTCTTTTTAATTTTCTCTTAAACCTAAATTTATAAGGATAAGTTACAAAGTAAAAAAGAAGACATAAAAATACTACTGTCACAAAAAGACTAATAACCATTTTCCTATCTCCTTTCTTTTTTATTTAATTAACTTTAATCTAAAATGCTGCATTTCCTGGTGTTCTTGGGAATGGTATTACATCACGAATGTTTGTAATTCCTGTAATATACATCATCATTCTTTCAAAACCTAGTCCATAACCTGAATGAGGGAAACTACCATATTTTCTTAAATCTGTATAGAATTTATATTCTTCTTTGTCTAACCCTAATTCATCCATTTTTCCTTCTAATATTTCTAATTTATCTTCTCTTTGAGAACCACCAATTATTTCTCCAATTCCTGGAGCTAATAAATCCATAGCTCTAACTGTTTTTTCATCTTCATTCAATTTCATATAAAAAGCTTTTATTTCTTTTGGATAATCTGTTAAAAATACAGGTTTCCTAAAATAATTTTCAGCTAAGAATCTTTCATGTTCACTTTGTAAATCTATTCCCCATTCAACTTTATAATCAAATTTATGTCCTGATTTCATTAATATATCTACTGCTTCTGTGTAAGTTAATCTTGCAAATTCACTATTTAAAACATTGTTTAATTTATCTACTAATCCTTTTTCTATAAATTTATTAAAAAATTCTATTTCTTCAGGACAATTTTCCATAACATATTTAATTATATACTTAACCATTTCTTCAGCAACATCCATATTTACTGTTAAATCTGCAAATGCCATTTCTGGTTCTATCATCCAGAATTCAGAAGCATGTCTTGAAGTATTTGAATTTTCAGCTCTAAATGTAGGTCCAAATGTATAAACATTTCTAAAAGCAGAACAATATGTCTCAACACTAAGTTGTCCACTTACTGTTAAGTTAGTACTTTTACCAAAGAAATCTTTAGTATTATCTACTTTTCCATTTTCTTTTTTAGGTAAATCATTCATATCTAAAGTTGTAACTCTAAACATTTCTCCTGCTCCTTCAGTATCTGAAGATGTTATTATTGGAGTATGTACATATACAAAATTTTTCTCTTGAAAATACTTATGTATTGCATAAGCTAATACTGATCTTACTCTAAATACAGCAGAAAAAGTATTTGTTCTTGGTCTTAAATGTGCTATCTCTCTCAAATATTCAAAAGAATGTCTTTTGTTTTGAAGTGGATAATCTAATGCTGCTTTCTGTTCTATTCTAACTTCAGTAGCTATTATCTCCGCATTTTGACCTTTCCCTTGAGATTCTTGATATATCCCTTTCACAACTATTGAAGAAGAAATAGATAAATGAGATATCTCCTCAAAATTTTCTAAACTTGTATCATATACAATTTGCATACCTTTAAAAAAGCTACCATCATTTATTTCTATAAAACCAAAGTTTTTTTGAGCTCTTATTTTTCTAAGCCATCCAGAAACTTCTACCTCTTTTCCTAACAACTCTTTTTCATTTCTATATAGTTCTCTTACTGTAACACAACTCATGAAACTCCCCCTTAATTTAAGTTCTCTTTATCGTCTACTATTTTTATTCTATCTAAATGTCCCTTAACTTGAGCTCTGAATTTTTCCATATAAAGCTTTCTATATTTATTTCTTTCAGATAACTCCTCTTCTGTCAAAGTCCTTTTTTTTGATAAATTAGCAAAATAATTTACCTTTACAACTATATCTTTCATTTCCATTTTTATCTCCTATATTATAACATATTAGTGGCAATCTATCATATTTATAAATCTAAAGTATTATACATTTTATTTTATTTTTTGTCAAACATAGCTCTATTGTTTATACTTGCTACAATTCCTAAAGCTACCATAATTGTCATTATAGAACTTCCTCCATAACTAAATAGTGGCATTGGAATTCCAAATACTGGTAATAAACCTAAAGCCACAAAAAAATTAATTAAAAACTGAGTTATTATAAATCCGCCTACTCCTATTGCTATATATCTTCCAAAACTATCTTTACATTCTAAGCCTATTTCTAATATTAAATTATATAATAAAAAAAATAATAAAATAACAAACATAATACCTATAAACCCCAATTCTTCCCCAAATAAAGCCATTATAAAATCTGTATGTATTTCTGGTAAATAATTATATTTTTGTACTCCTGCTCCATAACTTCTACCTAAAATTCCACCATTCCCAAAAGCAAGAAGAGACTGAGCAACTTGATATCCTTCATCTACATTACCTATATAATTATCCTTAATTATTCCATCTAAAAACATTTTCACCCTTACAAATCTATAATTATCCGATGTACTTCTATAAATAAATGTTAAAAGTCCTATTCCTAAAGCTCCTCCACCTATTGTTAATCTTAGTATCCACTTATCTTTAAATTTTGTAAAAAATAACATAAATATAAATATACAAAAATAATGAATTGCTGTACCTAAATCATTTTCTAAAATTATTAAAAGTGTAAATAAAATCCATATAAAAATTGATGGAATTAGTAATTGAGACATACTTGAATTATTTTCCTCACTTTTTGAAAACACATGAGCTAATAAAATTATATATCCCACCTTTAAAAGCTCTGCAGGTTGAACAGTTATAAAACCTAAATCTAACCATCCGGTAGCTCCATTTATTTCCCTAACTAAACTAGGAAATAAAGAGCTTCCTATCCATAAAAAAAGCAACACACTATAAGAAACTGCGTGTATAAACACTATACTTTTTTTATTTTTTAAAATTTTATAATTATTACAACTTAAAATACAATATAATAGAGATCCTATTCCTAAATAAAGGCAATATTTTCCTTTATTTAAAATTCCTTCTCTGTAATAAGATATACTTGAAATATTTAAAATTCCTAAAATTATTATAACCCCTATAATCCCACTTAAAACTCTTCGCCTTCTTTTTATTAGTTTTTCTCTATTTTGTTCTTTTAATACTTTCTCTATATCATTTTCAATTATTTTTTTTTGTTGATAAATATTTTTATTTTTTTCCATTATTTTTCCTTACATTATCAATATTTTAAATACTTTTAGTCTCATAAATTATAACATAATCTAAATATTTTTCCAAAAAATAAAAAAAAGATTGGCAAGTTCTTATCCTCCCAGAGGGCTGCCCCCCAAGTACTTTCAGCGTTTATGAGCTTAACTTCTAGGTTCGGTATGTTACTAGGTGTACCCTCATAGCTATTCTTGCCAA
>JAUTCN010000020.1 GCA_030673965.1 Fusobacterium sp. JB019
TTGGCAAGAATAGCTATGAGGGTACACCTAGTAACATACCGAACCTAGAAGTTAAGCTCATAAACGCTGAAAGTACTTGGGGGGCAGCCCTCTGGGAGGATAAGAACTTGCCAATCTTTTTTTTATTTTTTGGAAAAATATGATATTATATAGTGCAGTGAAAGATTATTTTAAGGAGATAATATTATATGAAAAAAAAAGCGATATTTTTAGATAGAGATGGGACTATAAATATAGATAAAGGATATCTCTACAAGAAAGAAGAGTTTGAATTTGAAGAAAATGCAATAGAAGCATTAAAAAGATTTATTGATTTGGGGTATATATTAATTATAGTAACTAATCAGTCTGGAATAGGAAGAGGTTATTATACAGAAAAAGAATTTAAAGAGTTAACTAAATATATAGAATTATTGCTTTTAGGTCACGGGGTAAAAATAGAAAAATCTTATTATTGTCCACATCATCCCATTAAAGGAATTGGAGAATATAAAAAAGAGTGTAATTGTAGAAAACCTAATGCTGGAATGATATTAAAAGGGATAGAAGAATATAATATAGATAAGTCTAAATCTTTTATGGTTGGCGATAAATTATCAGATGTAATTGCAGGTATAAAATCAGGAGTTACGCCTATTTTGTTAGGTGAAGAACAAGAAAAATTAATGAAAAAAAGTTTTAAAGATAAAGTTAAGATATTTAAAAACTTAGATGAGTTTTCAAAAAAACTTTTTGAAAAAAGTAAAAAATAAATTTTATTTTGGTTGTAACAAGATAGCTAAAAATGATAGAATAAAAAGGATGGATTATGATTAAATTACTTGAAGTTATTAGGAATCTATATAAAATAAATAATGAAATAACACATATAAGAAAAGTTCAAATGGATAGTAGAAAAGTTCAAAAAGGAGATATATTTTTTGCTATAAATAATGGAAAAAATTATATAGGTGAGGTATTAAAAAAAGGAGTTTCGTTAGTCATTTCTGAAGATAAAAAATGGGAAAATAATTCAAAAGTTTTAGTTGTAGAAAATGTAATAAAATCTTTGCAAAATATAGCAAAAGAATATAGAAAAGAATTACCAGTAAAACTTATTGGAATTGTTGGAAGTAATGGTAAAACTACGACTAAAGATATATTATATTCAATATTATCAATAAAATATAACACAAAAAAAACAGAGGGAAATTATAATAATCATATAGGGGTACCTTTTACAATATTGCAAATAAATGAAAAAGATAATTTTGGAATAATAGAAATGGGAATGAGCAATTTTGGCGAAATCAAAAAATTATGTGAAATAGCTAATTTAGATTATTCAATAATAACCAATATAGGTGATTCACATTTAGCGTTTATGAAAAATAGAAAAAATGTTTTTTTAGAAAAAAGTAAAGTTAAAGATTATGTTGAAGAATCAAATCTTTTATTTTTTGGTGATGATCCTTACTTAAAATCTTTAAAAGGTAGAAAAGTTGGGTTTAATTCATATAATGAATTTAGAATTTCTGATTACAACTTAGAGGAAAATGGAATTTTCTTCAAGTTAAACAACGAAGAATATAAGTCTAATATTTATGGGAAACATAATTGTATAAATACAGCATTAAGTATAGGGATGTCTAAAATTATAGGGTTGACAACTCAGGAAATAAAAAAAGGATTAGGAAAAATAGAAATAACTCCTATGAGATTTCAAAAAATTTTAAAAGATGAGATTACGTTTATTAATGATTCTTATAATGCAAGCCCAATTTCTATGAAATATTCATTAAATACTTTTGAAAAATTTAAAACTACAAAAGAAAAAGTAGTTATTCTTGCTGATATGGGAGAACTAGGAGCAAGAGAAATAGATTTTCATGTAGAAGTGATAAAGTATGCAATAAATAAGGATTTTTTGAAGGTAATCTTATATGGAGATAGAATGGAAAAGGCGTTACAAAGAATAGATGATAAGAAAAAAATAATTTTTTTTAGAAAAAAAACTGATATAAAAGAGTTAATAAGTAAAGAATTTAAAAATAAACTAATATTGATTAAAGGATCTAACTTTAATCAACTTTGGGAAATTATAGAATAGGAGAAATTAATGTTATATACTTTAGGAATACTTTACAGTAGGTTAGATTTTTTTAAATCTATTTATTTAAGAGCTTTTGTGGGATTTGTTTTGTCTTTTTTAATAGTTATTATATTGGGGCACCCTTTTATAAATTATTTAAAAAGAAAAAAATTAAAAGAAAAAATAAGAGAATGTGGACCAGTTTCACACTATTCTAAAAAAGGAACTCCAACAATGGGAGGAGTTCTATTAATTTTAGGAGCTTTAATGACTAACTTAATAGTTGGAAATTTAAGAAATAAATATACAGTATTATTGGTTGTAATAACTATATTATTTAGTTCTATAGGGTTTATAGATGATTATAAGAAATTTACAGTCAATAAAGATGGACTTTCAGGTAAAAAAAAGTTATTTGGTCAAAGTTTAATTTCAGCAATAGTTTGGATTTTTATAAAAGAATTTGGGTTAACTTCAAGCAACATAATAGATTTTTCTATAATCAATCCTTTGATACATAATTCTTATTTCTATGTGGGTAGTTTAATTATGCTTGTGTTTATAATGATAGTTATAAATGGAACATCTAATGCAGTTAATATAACGGATGGATTAGATGGATTAGCAATAATGCCAGTTATTATAAGTTGTTCTATATTAGCAACAATAGCTTATTTTAGTGGTCATATAGAAATGAGCTCTCATCTTAGATTATTCTACATAGAAGGTGCAGGGGAAATAATGGTATTTTTATCAACTATTATAGGATCAGGATTAGCATTTCTGTGGTACAATTGTTATCCTGCTCAAATATTTATGGGGGATACCGGTTCTCTTACTTTAGGCGGAATAATTGGTGTTATAGCAGTCTTGCTAAAGCAAGAATTATTATTGCCACTTATAGGTGGAATATTTGTAATAGAAGCTATATCAGTAATATTGCAAGTAGGATCTTATAAAGTTAGAAAGAAAAGAATTTTTAAAATGGCTCCTATTCACCATCATTTTGAATTAATGGATATTCCAGAAAATAAGGTAACATTAAGGTTTTGGATTATATCTTTATTGTTTGGGATAGTAGCATTAGGAGTGGTAAGATTAAGAGGAATTTTATAATTAAGCAACCATGGGGGTTCTCCATGGTTTTTATCGTATATTTTTGAAGAATAATTTTGGAGGAAAAAAAGTGAAGAAAGTTATGATTTTTGGAAATGGCGTAAGTGGAAAAGGAGCTAAAAAATTACTTGAATTACAAGGAGATATTCCAATAATAGTTGATGATAATAGTGGAATTTCTTCAGAAAAAGCTGAAAAATTAATAGATGAAATAAGTTTATTTATTAAAAGTCCAGGGGTACCGTATAACAATTTATTAAAGTTGTGTAAAGAAAAAAAAATTGAAGTAATAGATGAAATTGAGTTAGCTTATAGATATTTAAAAAAGGAAAAATTAAAAACAAAAATAGTGGCAGTAACAGGAAGTAATGGAAAAACAACAGTTACAACTAAAATAAAAGAGATATTAAGAGAAGCTGGAATTAAAGCAGAATTCGCAGGAAATATAGGAAAATCGTTTGCGGAACTTTTAGTGGAGCAAAATGATTTAGATTGCATAGTTTTAGAATGTAGTTCTTTTCAATTGGAGAATGTAAAACATTTTAAACCAGATATAGCTTTGATAGTAAATTTATCACCAGATCATTTAAATAGATATGATAGGGTAGAAGATTATTATGATACAAAACTTAATATATTTAAGAATCAGAATTTAAATGATTTATTTATAATTAACTTAAACGATGAAAATTTAGTAAAAAGAACAAAAAAATTAAAAAGTAAAAAAATTGGAGTTACAATTTCAAAAAATTGTGAAAAGGCAAAATGCTACTATGATGGAGAAAATATAATTTATGAAGGTAAAAAGATAATTAAAGCAGAATTGCTATCATTAAAAGGTAAACATAATATTGAAAATGTTTTATTTATAATTTCAGTAGCTAAAGAATTTAATGTTTCGGATGAATTAATAATTAAATTTTTAACTAAAACAAAATCTTTAGAACATAGAATGGAAAGGTTTTATAAATGGAAGAATACAGTTTTTGTTAATGATTCTAAAGGAACTAATTTAGAATCTACAAAATTTGCTATAGAAGCTTACAAAGGCTCTATATTAATATGTGGAGGAAAAGATAAAGGGTTACCTTTAGAAAATTTATCAGAATTAATAAAAGAGAATATAAAAGAAGTATATCTTATTGGGAAGATGGCGGCAAGACTAAAGGATTCATTATTAAAAGTGGGTTATTCTTTAGAAAAAATTAATAGTTTAAATACTATAGAAGAATCATTAAAAGATTTAAGAAATAAAATAAAAGATGAAAAAGAAGTAGTATTATTGTCTCCATCAACATCAAGTTTTGATCAATTTAAGTCTTTTGAACAAAGAGGAGAAGTTTTTAAAAAAATTGTCATGGAAAATTTTAAACAAGGAGAAAGACTGTGAAAAAAGTTATTATAACAACAGGAGGAACAGGAGGTCATATTTATCCAGCTTTATCAGTAGCTAAAGAATTAAGAAAAAAAAATGTAGAAATACTTTTTATTGGAAGTTCAACTAGGATGGAAAAAGAAATGGTTCCAAATGAAGGCTTTAAATATTTAGGATTAAATATATTACCTTTTAATTCTATTTCAAATATAATAAAGGGATTAAAAGCTATTTTTGAAGCGATAAAAATAATAAAAAAAGAAAAACCAAGTGCAATAATAGGATTTGGGAATTATATATCTTTTCCAATAGTTTTTTCAGGAGTTTTATTAAGAAAAAAAGTTTATCTTCAAGAACAAAATGCTAGCATAGGATTAGTTAATAGATTGTTTTATAGGTTTGCTAAAAAAACTTTTTTAGCGTTTGAAAAAACATATGAAGATATTCCTATAAAATATCAAAATAAATTTAAAGTTACAGGAAATCCTTTGAGAAATGAAATATATAATATTGTTTCTTTAGAAGAAAAAGAAAAATTAGGAATAAAAAAAGAAAAAATATTGTTAGTGACTGGAGGAAGTCTAGGGGCTAAAAGTATAAATGAAGGATTTTTAGAAAATTGGGATATATTACTGGAAGAAAAAAATATAAAAATTTATTGGGCTACGGGAAAGAAAAATTATAGAGAAATTGTAAAAAAACTAGAAGGAAAAATAAAAAATCATGTAATTAAACCATATTTTGAAAATATAATAAATATAATGAGTGCTTCCGATTTAGTTATTTGCAGAGCAGGGGCCTTAACAATATCTGAGCTAATAGAATTAAATAAACCTTCGGTATTAATACCTTTCAACTCTGTTAAAGTTGGACAATATGAAAATGCTATAGTACTTAAGGAAAGAGCAGGTGCTATTATATATAAAAATAGTGAAATAAATGATGCTATAGAGGAAGTCATTGAACTATTAAAAAGTAAAGATAAATTAGAAAAAATGAAATTAAAAATAAGATCATTGAAATATTCTAATGCTGCTATTGAAATTGTTGAAAGTTTAGATATTTGGGGGAAAAAATAATGAAAAATATATTTTTTATAGGAATAAATGGGATAGGAATGAGTGGATTAGCTAAAATAATGTTAGAGCTAGGATATGAAGTTTCAGGATCAGACTTAAAAGAAAATTATATGTCAAAAGAAATGGAAAAAAAAGGAATTAGAATATATTATTCTCATAATGAAAAAAACATTAAGGATGCAGATACAATAATAGTTTCAACAGCAATATCTGAAAAGAATCCTGAATATGCAAAAGCATTAAAAGAAAAATTAGTAATATTAAAAAGAGGAGAACTATTAGCTAAGTTATTAAATAAAAAAATTGGAATAGCTGTTGCAGGAACTCATGGAAAAACTACAACAAGTTCAATGTTAGCGACAGTAGCATTAGAAAAAAAACCAACGATAGTTGTAGGTGGAATAGTCTCAGAAATAAAATCAAATTCAAAATATGGTCGAGGACAATATTTTATAGCTGAAGCAGATGAAAGTGATAATTCTTTTTTATATATGAAGCCATCGTATTCAGTAATAACAAATATAGAAGAAGATCATATGGAAAAACATGGTTCTTTAGAAAATATAAAAAAATCTTTCTATAAGTTTATATGTCAAACAAAGAATGAAGTTATTGCTTGTTTGGATTGTTTAAATTTAAAAGAAATTATATACGAGATTAATGATTTAAAAAAAATAAAAACATATAGTCTTGAAAATAAAAGCGCAGATATATATGCAGAAAATATAAAAGTAAAAAAAGATAAAACTTATTTTGATGTCTTTATTTCACAAAAATTTATAGGAGAATTTGTATTGTCTATTCCAGGGAAGCACAATATATATAATTCTTTACCTGTTATTTATTTAGCAATAAAGATGGGGATTGATATAGAAAAAGTAAAAGAAAAGATAGATAAATTTACAGGGGCAAAACGAAGATATGATATTCTACTAGATAATAAAAAATATAAAATAATTGATGATTATGCTCATCATCCAACAGAAATAAGGGCTACATTAGAAGGAGCAAAAAGTATAGAAAAAGAAAATATCACTGTAATATTTCAACCTCATAGATTTAGTAGAATGAAATTTTTATTAGAAAAATTTGAAGGGGTTTTTGAAAAAGCAAATCAATTGATTTTATTGCCAGTGTACAGTGCTGGGGAAAAAGATGATTTTGGAATATCTTTAGAGAAATTAGCAAAAAAAATTAATCATCCTAATGTTAAAATAATTAAAGAAGAAAAAGAATTAGAGAAAGAACTTCTTAAAGGAGAAAAGAAAAAGGTAGATATATTTATGGGGGCTGGAAGTATATCATTGATAGCTCATAGATTTGCAAAAAAAATAGAAGGGAAATAAACTAATGATAATATCAAAAAACTATAATATGAAAAAGCACTCTAATATGAAAATAGGAGGAAAAGCTAGAAGTTTTATTGAAATAGAAAATAAAATGGAAGTGTTAGATGTTGTAGAAAAATCAGATAATTTCTTTATAATAGGAAATGGAACAAATACATTATTCAACGACAAGTTTTTAAATATTGATTTTATTTCATTAAAAAAATTAAAAAAAATAACAAAAATAGATGATTTTAGATTAAATGTAGAAGCTGGATTAGATTTTGGGACTCTAATCAAATATTTAGAACAAAGTAATTTATCAGGAATTGAAGAACTATCAGGAATTCCAGGGACAGTTGGTGGAATAGTTTATATGAATGGTGGAGCTTATGGAAAGGAAATTTTTGATTGCATTGAATCAGTTGAATGTTTAGATAATAAAAAAAATATTAGAATAATAAATAAAAAGGATTTAATGGTTGAATATAGGAATACAGAAATAAAAGAAAAAAAATGGATAATTTTAAGTGTTAATTTTATTTTTGAGAAAGGGTTTAAAAGAGAAATCGTTCAAGAAAAAAGAAATAAAAGAAATAAAAATCATCCAATAGAAAAACCTAATTTAGGAAGTACCTTTAAAAATCCAAAAGGATTTTTTGCGGCTAAATTAATAATTGAATCTGGATTACAAGGAAAGCGAGTAGGTCAGGCTCAAGTTTCCATGAAACATCCAAATTTTATAGTAAATAATGGAAACGCTTCTTTTGAAGATGTAATTAATTTAATAAATTATGTAATAGAAGAAGTATATAAAAAAACTGGAATTAAATTAGAAAAAGAAATCATAATTTTAAAATAAAATCTATAGGAGGACTAAATTGAAGATAGGTGTATTTATGGGAGGAATTTCATCAGAAAAAGAAATTTCTATAAAAACAGGAAAAGCAATTTTAAAAAGTCTTTTAAGACAAGGTTATAATGCTTATGGTATAGAATTAAACAAGGAAAATATATTAAAAGCTTTTTTAGAAAAAGAATATGATATTGCATTTTTAGCACTTCATGGAATATTTGGAGAAGATGGAAGGATTCAAGGATTATTAGATATATTAGGTAAAAAATATACAGGATCATCAATGATAAGTAGTGCTATTTCTATGGACAAAGATTTAACTAAAAAAATAGCGATTAGCGAGGGAATAAAAGTTCCGAAAACTTATAAAGTAGAGGAAATAAATAAAATAAAAGAATTTCCTGTGGTTGTTAAACCTGTAATAGAAGGATCTAGTGTCGGTCTTTATATTTGTGATGATTTGAATGATATAAAAAATGCTCTTATCAATTTAGAAGGGAAAGAGGTTACAATAGAAGAATTTATAAAAGGTGAAGAGTTGACAGTTGGAGTTATTCAAGGAGAGGCTTTAGGTGTTTTAAAAATAAAACCTAAAGAAGGTCTTTATGATTATAAATCAAAATATACGAAGGGAATGACCGAGTATGAATATCCAGCGATTATAGAGAATAAATACTATAAAAAAGCAATGGAATATGCTACAATAATTCATAATAGTTTAAAAATGAAAGGGATATCAAGAAGTGATTTCATTTTATCGAATGGAGATATTTATTTTTTAGAAGTTAATAGCTGTCCAGGGATGACAGAAACAAGCTTAGTTCCTAAATTAGCTACGTTAAAAGGATATACTTTTGATGATTTAGTTAGAAAAACAATAGAAGAAGCAAATTTATAAAAGATAGGTGATAGTTTGAAGTTGATTATTAGGCTAATGATTTTATTTTGTTTTTTTAGAGTAATATCAGATATAAATATTTATTTTTTAAATAAGGATATTTTTAGAATAAAATCAATAAAAATAGAAGGTGCTGAGAGTCAGCTATATATGAAATTAAAAAAGATAGAAAAAAAATTGCTTAATAAAAATATTAATTTTATTGATTTTACTAGTTTAGAAAATTCTATTTTAGAGGATAGAAGAATTGAAAAAATAAAAATAAATGTAAATAAACTAGGAATTCTAAGTGTTGGAGTAAAGGAAAAAGAAATAAATTATTATTTACAATATAAAAAAGAAATATATTTACTTGATAAAAACGGGGAAATATGTGGTAAAATTAATGATAAGAAGCTATTGGATGTTCCAATTATATGTGTGAAATCAAAAGAAGAAATTTTACCGTTAATTATATTAATTAAAAAATTAGAAAAAAGTCAATTAAAAAGGATGCTTTCTCAAATATATAGGGATGGAAAGCATTGCATAAATATGATTTTATTAGATGGAACTATAATTAAAACGAATTTAGAAGTAGATCCTGAAAAATATTACATATCAGAATGTTTATATCTTAATTTATCGAAAGAAAAAAGAATAGAGTATATAGATATCAGATTTAAAGATTATGTTCTTAAGTATATGGAGGATAAAAATGGGAAATAATATTTTAAAATTTATTCTAGATATAGGAAATGCAAAGATAAAAATGTTAGCAGGAGAATTAAGTGAAGATGGATCTAAGCTACGAGTATTAAAATATGTAGAAGTGAAAAGTGAAGGAATAAAGAAGAGTATAATTGAAAACCCAAGCCTTTTGAGTGAAAGTATAAAAAAAGCAAAAAGCTTGATAGAAGATAGCTTAGAAATAAGTATTGAAAAAGTAAATTTAGGAGTTGGGGGAACTAATGTATGTTCTAGAACAGCAAATATAAGATTACCTTTTGAAGAAGAGAAAGAAATAGAAGAGAAAGATTTAGAGCAATTATATGAATTAGCTAAAAAAGAATTGAAATATGAGGATGAAGAAATTTTGAAAAAAGAGTACTATAATCTTAGAGTGGATAATGCGGGAATTGTTAAAAATCCAGTAGGATTATTAGGAAAGGAACTTCAAGGAGATATTCATTTAGTATTAGCAAAAACAGAAGAAATAAATAAATTAAAAGAAGTTGTAATAAGAGCAGAAATGGAAGTAGAAGGAATTTATCTTAATGCATATGCAGCTTCTAGAGCAACTTTAAGTTTAGAAGATAAGGATAAGGGAGTTGCTTTAATAGATATAGGAGAAGGAACAACAGATATAATAATTTATAAAAATAATAAAATGATTTATGTTAAGTCTCTATCTCTAGGAGGGATGCATTATATTAGTGATTTGGAGTACATTTATAAGATATCAAAGGAAGAAGCGATAGATATAATGAATAAAGCAATGGCTTCCAAAGATTTAGAAGAAGTATTTACTATTGGTAACAGAAAAGTATCCACTAAAAATATAGTAGATGCAATAAATGCAAGAACAGATGATTTTGTTAAATTTATAAGAAATACAATTCAAGATTCAGGCTTTACTGGTTATTTAGGAAAAGGAATTTGTTTAACAGGGGGAGTAACTAGAATAGATGAGATGTATGATTGGATTAAAGGAAATTTGGGATATCCAGTAAGGAGATTGTATCCTATATCAATTTCAGGAATTGAGGATTCTAAACCAGAAATGTCAGTATGTATAGGAATATTGATAGAAGTTATGGAACAAGAGTATAATAAAATAGAAGAACTTAAAAAAAATAAACAAGAGGAAGAATTAAAAGAAGAAATAACAGAAGAAAAGCTTGAAATAGAAGAGAAAAATAAAAAAATAAAAAAAGAGAAATTTAAGAGAATAAAAACATGGTTTTCTAATTTTATATAATTTAGCAGGAGGTAGTTTTTATGGCGGATAACATCGTAAGAATAAAAGTTCTTGGAGCAGGAGGAGCAGGAGGAAATGCTATAAATGATATGATAACAGCTGGAGTAGCAGGTGTAGAGTTTATAGCGGCCAATACTGACGCACAAGATTTAGATAAATCTTTAGCAGATGTAAGAATTCAATTAGGAGAAAAGTTAACTAGAGGGTTAGGAGCAGGATCTAACCCAGAAGTGGGAAAAGAAGCAGCAGAAGAAGATACTGAAAAATTAAAACAGTTATTAGATGAAACAGATATGTTATTTATAACAGCCGGAATGGGTGGAGGAACAGGAACTGGTTCATCTCCTGTTATAGCAAAAGTGGCTAAAGAATTAGGAATATTAACAGTAGGAGTAGTAACTAAACCTTTCGGATTTGAAGGTGGAAGAAGAAGAAATAATGCAGAAAGAGGAATAGAAGAGTTAAGACAATATGTAGATTCTTTAGTGGTTATTCCTAATGATAAATTATTTGAACTACCTGATAAAACAATAACATTACAGAATGCCTTTAAAGAAGCAAATAATATTCTAAAAATAGGAATAAAAGGAGTAGCAGATCTTATTATTGGAAATGGACTAATAAATCTCGATTTTGCAGATATAAAAACTACAATGGAAAATTCAGGAGTAGCAGTTTTAGGATTTGGAGATGGAGAAGGTGAAAATAGGGCTATGAAGGCAACAGAGAAAGCTTTAATGTCTCCATTATTGGAAAAATCTATATCTGGAGCAAGTAAAATCCTTTTAAATATTTCAGGATCAGGAGATTTAACTCTTATGGAATCTCAATCAATAGCAAATATAGTTAGAGAAGCTGCGGGAAAAGATGCTGATGATGTAATGTTTGGTGTTAATATAGATAATGAATTAAAAGAAAGAATAGAAGTAACAATAATAGCAAACAATTTTATGGATGAAGTTGAAAAAAATGAACCTTTTATAAATGTATCTAAGAATACAAAGGATAACAATGGAGAAACTATTCAAGGGGAAGAGAATCAACAGAAGCAAGATATCGATTTACCACCATGGATTAGAAGTAATAAATAAAAGCTTGAAAAAGAATGTATAATATGTTAAAATAACAAGACCCTGCTCAAATGAATGATTTGGGCTTATAACCATAGGGAGGAGGTATAAAAATGAGAAAATATGAAATTATGTACATTATCAACCCAACTGTATTAGAAGAAGCAAGAGAAGCGGTAATTGCTAAAGTTAATGAAATCTTAACAGAGGCAGGAGCAGTAGTTGCTAAAACAGAAAAATGGGGAGAAAGAAAGTTAGCTTATCCTATAGATAAAAAGAAAACAGGATTTTATGTACTAACTACTTTAGAAATGGACGGTACAAAATTAGTTGATGTAGAAAGAAAACTTAATATTACTGAATCAGTAATGAGATATATTCTAGTGAAGCAAGACTAATTGTAAGGTATTTAACGTTTATTTTAAAGGAGGGATTATAAAATGGCTGATTATAGAAGAAGAAGAGCTAAATTAAGAGTTAAAGCATCTGAAATTGATTATAAAAATGTAGATCTTTTAAAAAGATTTGTATCTGATAAAGGAAGAATCAATCCATCTAGAGTAACTGGTGCTAATGCAAAGTTACAAAGAAAAATAGCTAAAGCTATTAAAAGAGCTAGAAATATTGCTTTAATTCCATATACAAGAACAGAAAAATAATATTAAAAAAGCACATTTATGTGCTTTTTTTTATAAAAATAAGAGGTCATCATTTTAATGATGACCTCTTATTTTTTAATATGGTTTATTTTTTAAAATATTGTATAGCTTTTTTAATTTCTTTTGGTAGCTTTTTTAATTTTTCACTAGGAACGCTACAAAGGGCAATTCTTATACCATTTTTCAAAGGTAAAACAAAAATATTGTTATTAACTAAAAATTTAACTATTTCATCTTTATTTTCACTTATAGGTATAGTTATAAAAAATCCACCTTTAAAAGGGCAATATTCTAAATTCTCTTTATTTGCATTTTTAATAAATATATTAGATCTTTCTTTTAACAAATCAATCCATTTTTTTCGAGTAGTATCAATTTCATTATAATAACTATCGTTATTAAAAATTTCATTTAAAATTGCCATTCCACCTTTTGAAATATTAGACCAAGAAGTACGGCATAAAAACTCAGAAGAATAAGAAAATTCAGATATAACCTCTTTAGAAGTAGAAATAGCAATTTGAGCTCCAGTTCTTAGCCCATAGCAAGTAAAAGATTTAGACATACTGTAAGCTAAAATTACTAGAATATTTTTAGGCAACCCTGAAAATAAAGAAAAATGTTTTCTTGAAAGATCTCGGCCTCTAAAATCATAGTCAATATAAGCAATATCGTTAAGTAGTATTATTTCTCCATAAGATGAAGCTTTTTTTAAAATTTCTACAACGGATTTCCATTCTTCGAATGAAAGAGAATATCCTGTTGGATTTTGACAAGGATCATTTATAACAATAATGACTTTTTTTTGTTTTTTTATAAGAGTTAAAAGTTTTTCTGAAAAATCTTTTAAATTGAATGAATTATTTGAAAATAAATTGTAAGTTTCATAATTTAAGTTGTCTGCTTGAGTAAGACTTATATAAGCTTCCCACATAAAATTAGGTAGAAGAATTGTATCTCCTTCTTCAGCGTATCCTTTAAATGTATTGTGGATAGCTCCAGTTCCTCCAGCAGTAGCAGTAACATCTACGTAAGTATTATTTTTATTAAATTCATCTATATGATTGTTTAAGATATCTTTCTTAACAGCTTCTTTATATTCTAAAGAACCGCTAACTCCTGCTGCATATCCAAATATATCAATTGCCGGTAGTTGTTTATAAAGTTTGTCTACTGTATCAAAGATCAATAAATTTTCTTTGTCATCAAAGAAAGTACCAATTGTAGAATTTATAATTTGAGAATTATCAATTGTTTTTTTTAGTTCTTTAACTTGTCTAGCCATAGCAAAAGCACCTTTTCCAAGTTTTTTACCGATTATTTTTTTTGCTAACATATTAACCTCCTACCTTGTTTATACACAAGTATACACGAAGATACACGAAAAGTCAATTCAAGATTAAGAAATTTCAATAAATTTAGAAAATAAATGCTCCTAAAATCCCAAAAATAATTAAAGGAATATTAAAGTGTAAAAAAGTAGGAATACAAGTATCCCAAATATGATTATGCTGGTTATCTGAGTTTAATCCGGAAGTGGGACCTAATGTAGAGTCCGAGGCAGGAGATCCAGCATCTCCTAGAGCTCCTGCAGCGGAAATTAAAATAGCTATTCCTTGAGGAGAAAAACCTAATTTTAAAGCTAAAGGACAATAGATTACAGCTAATATAGGAATAGTGCCAAAAGAAGTACCTATTCCAAGAGTTATAAATAAACCGATAAGAAGCATTAAACTTGCTCCAAGTATTTTATTATTTCCTATTATATGTATGATGCTTTGGACTAAAGTTGGAACAGCTCCAGTTTCCCTAATTACATTTCCAAAACCAGCAGCAACAAGCATAACAAAGGCTATAAATCCCATTAAATTAACCCCTTCATTAAGAGTGTCATCAAATAAATTTCTAGGAATAACTTTTGTGATGGACATAAAGATTAAAGCAAATAAAGCTCCTAAAGGTAAAGAACCAGTTTTTAGTTGGATACCAAAAGCCAAAAGAGTACTTAAAGTTGCGAGTGCATGCTTTTTAGTAAATTGAGAATCTTCATTTTGATTAGAGGTAGTAAAATCCTTATATTCTCTGGGGTTTTTATAGGAAATAAATAAGGCAAATAAAAGACCAAAAAACATACCAAGTCCTAATGTCCAATTAACAGCTGAAATATTTTTTAAGGTGATAGAAACACCATTGGCAATTAATTGATCTCGAATTATAGTTTGAAAAATAAGTCCAAATCCAACAGGCAAAGCAATATAAGGGGCTTTAAGTCCGAAGGTTAAAGCGCAAGCTACAGCTCGTCTATCTATTTTTAATTTATTCATTAAAGTTAAAAGAGGCGGAATTAAAATAGGTATAAAAGCTATATGAACAGGAATAAGATTTTGGGAAAGGCAAGCTAAAGAAGCGATTATAAAAATAAGTATATATTTTTTATTTTTAACTATCTTAAAAATCTTAAGAGAAATAATATTGGCTAGACCAGAATTATTAATAGCAACAGCTAAGGTTCCAAGTAAAATATAACTAAGAGCAGTTTCAGAGTTGCCTCCCATTCCTTTGATTAGGATACTCATAGTTTCGCTAAGTCCCATTCCTGAAGAGAGACCTGCTGTTAATGCAGAAATTAAAATAGCTATGATTACATTTGTTCTTAAAATACATAAAATCATCATAATTGTTACTGAAATGATTACGGGGTTAAAAAGCATAAAATCCTCCTAATTGTTTAATATTTAAAGTAAAATCTTTATAAGTTTATCATCAAATCTAGTAAAAATCAAACTTCTATCTATTTTTATGGTAAAATAAAAAAAATACAAATGATTATGATATAATGATTATAAAAAAAGGGAAGGGAATTTTATGAAGATGGTAGATACTCATTGTCATATGGACGATGAACAATATGATGAAGATAGAGAAAATATTTTAAGAAAAATATCAGAAAAAATGGAATTTATAGTAAATGTAGGATATAACCTAGTTTCTTCAGAAAAAAGCGTAGAATATGCTAAAAATCAAAAGTTTATATATGCAGCAATTGGAATTCATCCAACTGAAATTGAAACTTATAATATTGAAGTAGAGAAAAAAATAGAAAAACTATTAAATGAAGAAGAAAAAGTTGTTGCTATTGGAGAAATAGGTTTAGATTATCATTGGATGGTGACTGATAAAGAATATCAAAAGAAAATTTTTATAAGACAAATGGAATTAGCAAGGAAACATAAAAAACCTGTAGTGATACATTCTAGAGAGGCAATGGAAGACACATTAAATATTTTAGAAGAATACCCAGATGTAAAGGGAATATTTCATTGCTTTCCAGGGAGTATTGAGAGTGCTTTGAAAATTTCTGATAGATATTATTTTGGAATTGGAGGAGTTTTGACTTTTAAAAATTCAAAAAAAACAGTAAAATTTTTAAAGGAAATAGATATAAATAGAGTGGTTTTAGAAACAGATTCTCCATATTTATCACCAGTTCCATTTAGAGGAAAAAGAAATATTCCTTTGAATGTAAAGTATGTGGCTAAAAAAATAGCTGAATTGAAAGGAATTACATTTGAAGAAGTAGTTGAGATAACTACTCGAAATGCAAAAAAAATATATAATATAAAATAGGAGATTATATGAAACATTTTTTGGGATTAGGAACTGATATAATAGAAATATCGAGAATAAAAAAAGCGATAAAAAATGTAAAGTTTTTAGAAAAGGTTTATTCTTCGGAAGAACTTCATCTGATAGGGGAAAAAGGAAATAAAGCTGAAACCTATGCAGGAAGATTTGCAGCCAAGGAAGCTATTTCAAAAGCTTTTGGAACAGGGATGAGAGAGATTACATTTTCAAATATAGAAATTATAAATGATGATTTAGGGAAACCTATCATAAAATTTAAAAACAATATAAAAGCTTATGAAGAAAAATATTTAGTGGAGGTTTCTATATCTCATTGTAAAGAATATGCAGTTTCTACAGCCATTGTTTTTACAAAAGAAAATGAGGTGAAAAAATAATGATTGATGTATTGGAAATGAGTAGAGAGTTTCAAAGTTTCAAAGAAGCTATTGAAAATATAAGACAAACTTTAAAATTAGACGGTAGAGTTTTGGAAAATAAAAAATTAGAAAAGGAAACCTTAACAGAAGGATTTTGGAGTAATAAGAAGAATAGTCAAGAAGTAATAAATAAAATAAATCAGAATAAGGAATTAATTAATGAATATAATAAAATTCAGGAACTATATGATGAAGAAGAACTTATTTTTGAATTTTTAAATTCAGGTGAAGAAGAATTTAAAGAAGAGCTTTTAAAAAAACATAAAATCTTAAAAAAAAGAATAGAAGAAATAGATATTAAATTATTATTAGATGGGAAGTATGATAGTAATAATGCGATTGTAACTATTCATTCTGGTGCGGGAGGAACAGAAGCTTGTGACTGGGTGGAAATGATATATCGAATGTATACAAGATGGACTAATAGTAAAAGATATAAAGTTTCTCAAATGGATTTTATGCCAGGAGATTCGGTGGGTATAAAATCGATTACATTTTTAGTAGAAGGTCCTTTAGCTTATGGGTATTTAAAAGGAGAAAAAGGTGTCCATAGATTAGTAAGAATATCACCATTTGATGCAAATAAAAAAAGACATACTTCCTTTGCTTCTGTTGATGTTTTACCAGAGGTTGATAACGATATAGAAATTAAAATTAGACCAGAAGATATAAGAGTTGATACTTATAGAGCGGGAGGAGCAGGAGGCCAACATGTTAATATGACGGATTCAGCAGTTAGAATAACTCATTTCTCAACAGGAATAGTAACTACTTGTCAACAAGAAAGATCTCAACTTCTTAATAAAGAAAAAGCTATTAAAGTTTTAAAATCAAAGTTATTAGATTTAGAAATTCAAAAAAAAGAAGCTGAAATGAAAAAAATTCAAGGAGAGCAAAGTGAAATAGGTTGGGGAAATCAGATAAGATCGTATGTGTTTCAACCATATATGTTAGTCAAAGATCATAGAACTAATTGTGAAGTAGGTAACGTTAAATTGGTTATGGATGGAGGAATAGATAAATTTATTAATTTTTATTTAAGATGGTTGAAAAGTAAATAGTACTTTAAAAATCGGTTAAATTATGGTAAACTTCAAGATAAGGAAAATAGAATAGGGGGAAAAGCAATGACAAAAAAAATAAGAACAAGAGTTGCGCCATCTCCAACAGGAGATCCGCATGTAGGGACAGCATATATTGCTATGTTTAATATAGCTTTTGCACATGTAAATAACGGAGAATTTATTTTAAGAATAGAAGATACAGATCAAGTGAGATCAACAAAAGAGTCAGAAAAAATGATATTTGATTCTTTAAACTGGCTAGGATTAAATTGGAGTGAAGGTCCAGATATTTTAGGGCCTTACGGTCCTTATAGGCAATCAGAAAGATTTGACATGTATGGAGATTATGCTAGAGCACTAGTAGAAAAAGGTGAAGCTTATTATTGTTTCTGTACTTCAGAAAGGTTATCAAATTTAAGAGAAAGACAAAAAGCAATGAAAAAAGCTCCAGGGTATGATGGACATTGCAGAAGTTTGTCTAAAGAAGAAGTGAAAGCAAAATTAGATGCAGGTGAGCCTTATGTAATAAGATTAAAAATGCCTTATGAAGGTCAGACAATAGTTCATGATAGATTAAGAGGAGATATAGTGTTTGAAAACAGCATTATAGATGATCAAGTATTATTGAAAGCGGATGGGTACCCAACATATCATTTAGCAAATGTTGTAGATGATCATTTGATGGAAATAACTACAGTTATTAGAGCAGAAGAATGGATATCATCAACACCAAAGCATATACAATTATATAAAGCTTTTGGGTGGGATCAACCAGAATTTATTCATATGCCATTGTTAAGAAACAGCGATAGAACTAAAATATCTAAAAGAAAAAACCCAGTTTCTTTAAATTGGTATAAAGAAGAAGGATATTTAAAAGAGGGATTGTTAAATTTCTTAGGAATGATGGCATATTCATTTAAAGAAGGAAAAGAAATATTTAGTCTTCAAGAATTTAAGGATACATTTAATATAGATAATGTTTCTTTAGGTGGACCTGTTTTTGATTTAGTTAAATTAGGGTGGATAAATAATCAACATATGAGATTAAAAGATTTGAAAGAATTAACAGATTTAGCTACACCATTCTTTATAGAGGAAGGATATGTAGAAAAACAAATGACTTCTCATGAGAGAGTGGCTATGGAAAGAATAGTAGAATTACTAAGAGAACATGCCCACACTTTAAAAGAGATAGCTAAAGAAGCTGCTGTATATTATAAAGATGACTATGATTTACCAGAAGTAAAAGAAGATATGAATAAAAAAGAAAGAAAAGGAATAGAAAGACTTCATAAAGCTATAGAAGATGAAACAGGAAAAAAATCTATTAAGTTATTTTTAGAAAAATTAAGAGAATTTCCAACAGAAGAGATAGAGTTAGATTCAGCTAAAAAGTTGTTAACTGATACTTTAGAAGAAATAGGAGAAGGTCCAGGAAAAGTATATATGCCTTTGAGAGCTGTATTAACAGGAGAACCAAGAGGAGCAGATTTATATAATTTAATATTTGTAATAGGAAAAACAAGAACTATTGCTAGAATAGAAAATATGATTAAAAAATATAATATATAAATTTAAAGATTTATAAAAAAGTTTCCCTTAGATTAATCTAAGGGAAACTTTTTTTATTTAATAATTACAAGGGTCGGATGAGTTTTGATGAAAAAACTAAAAATAAAAGTAAAAAAAATGTTGACATAAGTTGTGAAAAGTGGTATTATACTTCTTGTCCGCAAGAGAAGCGAACGAAGGACATTAACAACAGAATAGAGAAGTTTAACAAGATAAGCAAGCAAACCTTAAATGGTGTTTAAAGAAACAAAATGGTAAGAAAATTGACCTAGTCAAT